>NZ_JBFUAB010000023.1:0-137750 GCF_056406535.1 Roseateles sp. P1_C1_2 | reverse complement strand
GTACTTGTCGGGCGTCGGCGTGCAGCCGCGACTTAAGCGGCGTGAAGGCCCGATAGCTGGTGCTCGGCACAAGTGGTAGGCGAGAGCGCAGCGGCTCGCTTCGGGGTGCGGCCCGCTTCGAGCAACGCGAGCGCCTCATCCCGCTCGAGTGCGGATTGCATTAGCGCTCCTCTTTTGGTGACTTTTCTCTGGCGCGTCAGAGAAAAGTTACCCGCCCTCGCGGGGCGGATTCCCGCGGCACTGCACCGAGTCGAAAGGCTCCTCGCAGAGCAAACGCGTATTTCCACCCCGACACAATCTGCCGATCCCCCCGATACATCGCGGCGCTGCAATGCCTCCATCCGACACCTGAAGGAGCCGCAATGCACCACGACCACGACCCCCAGCATGACCACGACCTGGGCCTGGCCCACGACCTGAGCCGGCTGCACCAGCAGAGCTTCGAGCGCCGCGCCGCGCTGCGCTGGCTGCTGGGCGCGGGCGCCATGTCTCTCACCGGCGCAGGCGCGATCGCGCTGGGCGGTTGTGGTGGCGGGGGCAGCAGCGCAACGACGAGCGATTCGTCAACGGGCTCCACCGGCTCCACCGGCGGCTCCACGACGACGAGCAGCTGCTCCGTCATCCCGTCCGAGACCGAAGGACCCTACCCGGGCGACGGCTCCAACACGGCCAATGGCAGCGTCGCCAATGTGCTGGCCCTGTCCGGCATCGTGCGCAGCGACATCCGCTCCAGCCTGGGCAGCGCCAGCGGCGTCGCCACAGGCGTGCCGCTTCAGGTCATCATCGAGCTCGTGAACACCAATGCCTCCTGCGCCGACCTGTCGGGCTATGCCATCTACCTCTGGCATTGCGACGCGCTGGGCCGCTACTCCATGTACTCCAGCGGCGTGACCGGCGAGAACTATCTGCGCGGCGTGCAGGCCACCGGCAGCGACGGCCTGGCCACCTTCCAGACCATCTACCCGGGCTGCTACTCGGGCCGCGTGCCGCACATCCACTTCGAGGTCTACCGCAGCACGACGACGGCGACGAACTGGAACAACAAGCTGCGCACCTCGCAGCTGTGCTTCCCGTCGGACTCGAACACCGCCGTCTACGCCACCAGCGGCTATGGCAACAGCGCGGCGAACAACAATGCCATCAGCCTGTCGACCGATGGCATCTTCAGCGACGGCTATTCGACGCAGCTCGCGACGATGACCGGCTCCGTCAGCGCCGGCTACGTCGCCCGTTTGAAAGTAGGCATCGCCGTATGAATGGACACTGCCTCGTTGTCGATGATGACGCCGAGATCCGCATCAGCCTGAAAGCCTATCTGGAGAGCTTTGGCTGGCAGGTCAGTGCGGCGGCCGACGGCGGGGCGATGCGGCAGGTCATGGCTGCGGCCAAGGTCGACGCCATCGTGCTCGACCTGATGCTGCCCGGCGAGGACGGCCTCGTGCTGCTGCGCTGGCTGGGCACGCAGGCCGACGCACCGCCGGTGCTGATGCTGACGGCGCGCGGCGACACCATGAGCCGCGTCGTCGGCCTGGAGCTCGGCGCCGACGACTACCTCGCCAAGCCCTTTGAGCCGCGCGAACTGGTCGCGCGCCTGCAGGCCCTGGTGAGGCGCGCCCACAAGGGCGGCCAGACCCTGGCCGAGGACACGCGCCTGCTGCGTTTCGGCCGCTGGCGCTTCGACCGCATGACGCGCCAGCTCATCAACGACGAGGACGTCGGCATCGCGCTGTCCAGCGCCGAGTTCCGCCTGCTCGCCGCCTTCACGCAGCGCCCGGGCCGGGTGCTGAGCCGTGACCAGCTCATCGAGCTGACCCGTGCGCCTGGCGTCGAGGTCAATGACCGCAGCATCGACCTGGCCGTGTCGCGGCTGCGCGCCAAGCTCGGCGACACGGCCCGCGAGCCCAGCACCATCCGGACGGTGCGCGGCGAGGGCTATCTTTTCGACGCCGAGGTGAGCCCGTGCTGAGACCCTGGAAGGACTGGGATCGCCTGGGCCTGCGCCTGTTCCTGCTGATGTGGGCCGCGCTGGCGCTGAGCCATCTGGCGGCCTGGAGCCTGGTGTCGCAGACGCTGCAAGGCCCCGGCATGGGCGCCCGCCCGCCACCGCCACCCATGCATGCGGACGGTGCGCGCCCCATGCCCCCGCCACGCGACGGTTTTGATGACGCCGGCCCGCCGCCGCGCGGTGAACCGGTGGGTCGAATGCCGACCTTCCCGTCGCTGCCGCCGAATCTGCCCTGGGGCTCCAGCCTCATCGACTACGGCGTGCGTCTGCTGGTCATCGCGCTGGCGGCCTGGTGGGGGTCGCGCTGGCTGGCCCAGCCAGTGCGCCGCCTCGTCAGCGCGGCCCAGCAACTGACGCCCGCCCTGGCCCAGGGGCGGCCGGCGCCCGAGCTGAACGAGGACGAGGGCACCCGCGAGGTGCGCGACGCCGCTGCCGTCTTCAACCGCATGGCCGCCGAACTGAGCGGACAGTTCGAGGAGCGCGGCCTGATGATCGCAGCGATCTCGCACGACCTGCGCACGCCTTTGACGCGCATGCGGCTGCGGCTGGAGACGGGTGAGGTCGAGGCCAGCGTGCGCGAGCGCTGCGTGGAAGACATCCGCGAGATGAACCGGCTGGTGGAGAGCGTCATCGAGGTGTTTCGGCCTGCAGAGATGACCGCGGCCCAGCAGATCGACCTGTCGGCCCTGGCCCAGTCGGCCGTCGACGATCTGGCCGAGGCCGGTGCCCGCGTCAGCTTCGAAGGCCCGCCGGCCGTCGTCAGCGCCGACCCGGTCGCGCTGCGCCGGGTCGTCGACAACCTGGTCGGCAATGCCTTGCGCTATGCCGGCAGTGCCCAGGTCAGCGTCGACCTGGCGGCCGGTGTGACCCGCCTCGTCGTCGAAGACAACGGCCCCGGCATTCCCGAGGCCGAGCTGGAGCGCGTGCGCCAACCCTTCCGCCGTGTCGAGGGCTCGCGCAATCGCGCCACCGGCGGCACGGGGCTGGGCCTGTACATCGCCCAGCAGCTGGTGCGCCGCCAGGGCGCGCTGCTGGTGCTGAGCAACCGGCCCGAGGGCGGACTGCGGGCCGAGGTGGTGTTCTAGAGAGCGTCGACGCTGGCTGCGGTGACGAGTGCATTCACGCGCCAGCCCAGCGCCGTGTAGAGCGCCCGGCCTTCCTCGGTCGCCACCAGCACGCCGGTACCGGCACCGTGCCCGCGCGCGAGGTCGTAGAGCCGCGCGAGCAGCTGTCGCGCCAGGCCGCGGCGCTGGTGGGCGGCGGCCGTGACGACCTGATCGAACACCGCATGTGTGCCGCTCCAGGCCACGCGGGCGCGCGCGGCGACTTCGCCATCGGCGGTCAGCGCCCGGCATTCGGCGTTCGGTCCGTCCGTCACCCAGTCCAGGCGGTAGCCCGGCGCCAGGGCGGGCTGCGGCAGGGCGTCCAGCGGTGCGCTCATCAGGTATTCGGTTGCATGCACGGTCCATGGGGCCGGCAAGGCCAGCGCGACGGGGTCGGCCAGCACCTTGAGCCACAGGCCCGGACGGGCCTCGCGCTCAGCCCAGGCACGTAGCCGGGGCAGCGGCCAGGCGGGCAGCAGATGGCGTTCAATGTGACCCGGCTGGCCCACGGCGATGCGCCAGGCGCCGTCTTCCAGCGCTTGCGGCTGCGCGGTGCCACGCGACAGCGCCCAGCCGCGGCCCCAGGCCGCGAGCAGCGTCGTGTCATCCATTCGATCGAGATCCATGCGCCTCAGCTTAGGCGGTCGAGCGGGCGAAACATGGCAGCAGAGGCATGGCCTCAAGACGAAAAAAAGCCACCGCGTGCGGTGGCCTGGGATCGCCCGGCAGCAGGGCCGGGGCCGGCGCTCAGTGCGTCAGCGCGTAGTCGACGGCTTCCTTGGCCATCACGAGGCCCACGCCGGAGTCGGCGTCGATGCCCGCGGCACGGATGTCCAGCGCCGTGGCCTTCATCGCGGTCAGGATCTGCGCGCCCGTCATGCTGGGCTTGGCGGACTTGACGATGGCGGCGATGGCGGCCGCGTGCGGCGCCGCGGCGGAGGTGCCGTAGAAGGGATTGAAGCCCGGCGTCTTGGTCGTGACGCCGTCGGCCGCGGCGATGTCGGGCTTGGCCAGCGTCGCGCCGCCACCGGTCGCGTAGAGCAGATTGCCCGGCGTGACAGCCGTGCCGTTGGGGTTGAAGAAGATCTTGCGTGGGCCGTCGGAACTGAAGGTTTCAGTCGGGTTGGCTGCGCCGCCGACGAAGGGCTTGGTGCCGGTCTTGGCGGAGTTCCAACCGACGGCGGCCACGCTGACCGTGGTGGCCGCGGCGTTGTGGCCGAAGGTCGAGCCGTTGGTGCGGATGTTCAACTGGCCGCGGTGGGTGTCCAGGCGCAGGGCGCGGTCAACGCCGCTGAACTTGACCACCACCAGGCGCGAGCCGGCCGCGAAGGTGCTTGCCGTCGACATGATCTCGACCGGGTCCTGGGTGCCGGTCTGCGCGGCGGCGGAGAAGGCGGTCAGCGTCGTGCCGGCGGGGTTCAGCAGGAACAGGTCGTAGTCGTTGCCGGAGGCGCCAAGCGCGTCGGACCACTTCAGCGACACGAAGCGCGTCGAGACCGTCAGCGTATCGAACAGCACTGGCGAGCCCGGCGTGCCGAAGTTGTGGATGTCGCCGGTCTCGCCGGCCGCGGCGATCGGGCCTGTGATGGCGCCGCCGTTGAGGAAGTCGCCCTCCCACGTGCCCGACGTGCCGGACGTGAGGTTGCCGCTGTTGGCGGCCGACGAGAAATACAGCGCACCGTCAGCGGTGACGGTGTTGACCGCCTGCGCGATCGGTCCGTCCTGGAAGGCACCTTCGGCGAAGTAGCTGACGTCGTCCACGATGATGTCGCAGCCARCCGCGCGCAGCGCGAGGATGTTGGCCGCCATATGGGCCTGGCCGCCGTTGGCGGTGGCGAAGAAGATCTGTGCGCCGGGCGCGAGGTCCTGGACGATTTCCATCATCGCCGTGCCCTCGTCGGTGCCGCTGCTGGCCTCCAGCACCGTGGTGCCAGGCCCCAGGTCGCCACTGGCCATCAGCGCCGCGACGCGGGCGGGCGAGGCGCTGTCGGACAGCACACCCACCTTGACGCCGGCGCCCGTGAAGCCGGCGACGTTGGCCTTGTGGCTGATGTAGCCCTGCGTCGTCAGCGAGCCGACGCTGAGCTGGTACTGCTCCGCGGTCGTCACCTGCGTCACGCCGCCATCCTCGGCCAGCGTTTCGACGGCCGCCACCGGCAGTTGCACCCGCATGGCGCCGAACTCGGGGTGGGAATTGATGATCGTGCCGCCCAGGGCCAGGACGCGCGACTTCATCGCCTCGGAAATGCTGCCCTTCACGTCCACCGTGACCGAGCCCGCCGCGTCCACGCCGGCTCGAGCGGTGGCGTCGCCATACACGCCCTCCAGTCCCTTGACGCGCTGCCCGCGTGCGGCCTTGCCTGCAAACAGCAGGTCGGTGTGCAGCTTCTTCTGCGCGGCGTTGCGTTGCAGCTTCTCGCTGATGATGGCCCGCACGGTCGYCATTGCCGGCAGCTTGTCGAGGTCGGGCTTGGCGGCGTCGCTGACCTGGGCGGACGCGAACGGTGCGCCGGCGATGGCGAGGGCGATGAGGGCGAGGCGGCGTATAGCCGTCGAAAACCTGTTCGAGGTCATGAACTTGCTCCTGCTGGGCTCGGTAGGGGGGTACGAACGCGGCGGGCGTGGCCAGCCATCGCCACTGCCGCCGCGCAGTGGCTGGGCTGAGGCCCTGGGATCAGCTGGCCTTGCGACGACGCCGTGCGCGGGTCATCGCCACGAAGGCGACCGCCGCCAGCGCCAGGCTGGCCGGCTCGGGAAGCCTGCCGGGCGGCGGCAAGGCTGCGAGATCGGTGTACGAGGTGTCGGTGAAGGCCTCGACCATGATGGTCACCGAATCGTTGCTGGCATTGATCACGCCATCCGTGTCGTTGAGCAGCAGCACGAGGTCGTGCCCGCTGCCGGCAATGATCTGGAAGTAGTCCGGGTTGCCGAACTGGTTGCCGCTGAAGCCGGTGTCGCCCAGCCATCCCGTGCCCTTGGCGGCCGGGTTGTAGCTGTCCAGGTAGGCCGCCACGAAGTCGGAGCTGCCGGCACCGTAGTCCACCGAGACTTGCAGGTACTGGCCGAAAGTGAAGCCGGTCATCAAACCGTCCAGATCCAGCGTGAAGGTCTGATAGTGGTAGGACGTGGCGGGGTTGATTTCGCCCGGGAAGGGCACGCTCATGGTCCAGTCCTGAGGGACGCCGGAGCGCGACAAGCGGCCCAACTGGCTCGCGTCGGCGTTCGTCAGCGCGTAGGTGGTGGTGAAGATCACCGTGGCCTGCGCGGTCCAGGTGGCGAACAGGGCAGCAAAGGCCAGCAGCCAGTGCAAAGGCTTGAGACGCAACATCAACTCCTCCCGATTACGGTGCGACGCCGGTTGGAACCCTCCCGCGCTCTATTCAGCCGGCGTCGTGCTGATGCTTGGTGAGCGCTGTGTGATGGACGTTGCCACGGGGCAGGCAAAGCAGGGGCTTTCTCCCCCCGATCCCCGGGGGGTCAGGTTCCATCGGTTTGCCTGTGCCGGCCCTTCGACCCGGTGATGCCCACAGGCCTTGGAGTGCCCGTCGGCATGGCTTCATCAAAGGGCCGAATCGAAGGGAAGACATGGATCCAAGCCTCGAACTCGATCTGCAGCTCGCCGCCCGCGGTTCGCGCCTGGCCAGCCTGCAAGCGGCCTTCGAGCGCCTCGGCCGTGCAGTCGGCGCCGTGGCCCGGCGGCTAGGGCGGGCGGTACCGCTTGCTGCAGTGGCGTGCTCGTCAGGTATTCGGTGGGCCGCAAGGCCCAGCCGGCGAGCCGGGCCAGTGTGGCGGGGTCGGCCAGGGCCTTGATCCACGCGCCCGGCGCGGCGACGCCTTCAGCCCAGGCGAGCAGCAGCTCGGAGTGGTCAAGCATCTGGCGGCCCTCCCCCGGCCGGCGGCGGGCTCAGGCCCTCGCGTCGATCATTGCCGATCGGACGCGCCCAGCCAGGCGTCAATGCGTCGCTCCAACAGGCTGAGCGGCAGCGCGCCGGCGTCCAGCACCTGGGCGTGGAAGTCGCGCACATCGAAGCGCTCGCCGAGCCTGGCGCGGGCGCGTTCGCGCAGCGCCAGGATGCGCAACTCGCCGATCTTGTAGGCCAGGGCCTGGGCCGGCCAGGCCATATAGCGCTCGACATAGCGGCGCGCCTGGGCCTCGTCATAGCCTTCGGCCTCCCGCTCGTAGCGCATGGCCTGCTCGCGCGTCCAGCCCAGGGCGTGCAGGCCGGTGTCCAGCACCAGGCGCACGGCGCGGTGCAGTTCGTTGGTCAAACGGCCCAGCCGCGCGGCGCGGTCACCGTAGACGCCCAGTTCGCCCCCCAGGCTTTCCGCATACAGCCCCCAGCCCTCGCCATAGGCGCCGTACCAGAGGAAACGCCGAAAGCGCGGCAGGTCCAGCTCCTGCTGCGAGGCCATCTGGTAGTGGTGGCCGGGCTGGCCCTCGTGCAGCAGCAGCGAGGCCATGCCGGGCGTCGGGTAGTTCGCCGCGTCGCGCACGACGACGTTGAAGACGCCGGGCCGTGAACCGTCCTGGGCCGGCGGCGTGTAAGCGTCGGAGGCGGTGGCGACGCGCAGCGGGTCGACGGGCCGGATCTCCAGCCGCGCGCGCGGTGCATGGCGGAACAGCCGCGGCAGGCGGGCCCCGATGTCGCGGTTCAGCGCGGCATAGGCCGCCAGCACCTCGGCCTGGGTCTTGAAGGGCCGCAGCTCGGGCCGCTCACCGACATGGGCGAGGAAGTCCGATTGCGAGCCCGTGTCGCCGAACTCGGCCTGCACGGCCGCGATCTCGCGCTGGATGCGTGCCACCTCGCGCAGGCCGAGGGCGTGGATGTCGGCCACGCCGAGGTCCGTCGTGGTGCGGGCCTTGACCAGCGCGCGGTACCAGGCCGCGCCGCCGGGCAGGGCCGACAGGCCAGCTGTTGCGCGGCTGCGCGGCAGATAGGTCTCGGCGATGAAGTGGCGCAGGCGCGTCAGCGCCGGGCGGATCTCGTCGTTGACGGTGCGGGCATAGGCGGCGCGCAGGGGTTCGGACTCGGCCGCTTCGGGCAGGCGGGCGGCGGCCTGCATGAAGGGGTTGGCGTCGGTCGCGGTCAGCGCGTCGAGCTGCGTCAGCACGCGCTCCATCAGCGGCCGCGGCTGCGTGATGCCGCGCGCCATGCCGATGCGCATGTTGGCAATGGCCTGGTCCACCCAGGCCGGCAGGCCCTGCAGCCGCTGCAGGAAGTGTTCGTGCTGCTGCAAGGTCTGCAGCGGCTGGGCGGCGTTGCCGCTGGCGTACTCGGCCAGTTGCGAGGGCAGGCTGTCCATCTGCTGCAGCGGCAGCAGGTGGGACGGGAAGCGCAGCAGGGCCAGGCGGCCGCGGGCCTCAAACGCGAGCAGCTCGTGCGTCGTGCGCTCGTCGGCAGACAGCGAGTGGCTGTCGATGCCGGCCAGTTCGCGCAGCGTAGCGGCGTAGAAAGCCTGCTGGCGCTGGCGGTGGGCGGGCGCGATGTCGATCTCCAGCGCCGCCTCGAAGCGCGGGTCGCCGGTGTTCTCCGTGGCCACGACGGGGAAGAGGGTGTAGTAGCCGTCGTAGTAGCGCTCGGCGAGGTCGGCCAGGCGCTGGCTGGGCGTCTGCGCGGCGACGGGCAGGGCCAGCGCCAGCAGCAGGGCTGCAATGACGGCCCGCCTCATGCGCCCACCTCGGTCAGGCGCGGGTGCAGGCCGCGGGCCGCGCAGAAGGCCTGGTAGGCGGCGATGCGGTCGGCCGTCGTGATGCGGCGCTGCACCGTGCCGTCGGCGCCGACGTAGTCCACGTCGCCACGCACGACGACATGCAGCACCAGCACCTCGTCGCCTACGGCCTGCCAGCTGTCCACATTGCCATCGGGCTCGAAGACATAGTCGCCCGTGCCGATGAGGCGGCCGTCATCCAGCTGGCGCTGGCCCTGCAGATTGAGGCCGTGCACCTCGCCATGGTGGCGGTGCAGTGTGAGCTTGACCCCCGGTGCGAGACGCATCAGCTCGACCCAGCCACCGTCGGGCAAGAACTGCAGCGGCAGCGACCACTTGCCCTCGCCCTCGGGCATCCAGGCGTCCAGGCCGGCGCGCTTCAGGGCCGAGCTCACATGGGGCCGGACTTCGGGCTGCAGGCCATCCAGCGGTGTCGTCAATGTCATGGGGGTCTCCGTTGCCAAGGCCTTAGAGTGCCGGCTTGGATGGCTCCACAAAAGAGCCAAATTGAAGAGAAGACATGGATCCAAGTCTGGAACTCGATCTGCAGCTCGCCGCCCGTGGTTCGCGCCTGGCCAGCCTGCATGCGGCGCTGCGTGAGGCCATCGCCAGCGGTCGCCTCGCGCCGGGGCTGCGCCTGCCATCGTCACGCGAGCTGGCGGCACAAGTGGGCGTGTCGCGCAACACGGCCGTGGCGGCCTATGAGCTGCTGGCGTCCGAAGGCTGGCTGGAGTCGCGCGGCGCGGGCGGCAGCTTTGTCGCCGAGCTGCCGCGGGCGGCCGTGGCCGTGTCGGATCGCGCAAGCGTCGCGCCCTGGGCCGACAGCCGCTGGCTGCGTGGCGAGGGCGGCGGCTGGCCGGCGCTGCTCGTCAGCGGCCCGGCGCCGGCCTGGCACTTCAAGACCGGCATGCCCGAGGTGGCGAGCTTTCCGTTCGAGGTGCTGCGCCGCCTGCAGACGCGCGCGCTGCAGGCCGCCGCGCGCGAGCCGGCTCGCTACCCCGAGGCGCAGGGCCTGCGTGCGCTGCGCGAGGCGATAGCCGGCCATGTGTCGTCGTCCCGCGCGGTCGCCTGCACGGCGGACGACGTCATCGTCACCGCCGGCGCGCAGCAGGCCTTCGACCTGATCGCGCGTGTGCTGGTCACGCCGGGCCAGACGGTTGCTGCCGTCGAGAACCCCGGCTATCCGCCATTGCGTGTGGCGCTGCTGGGTGCGGGTGCGCGGCTGGCGCCGGTGCCGCTGGACGGCGAGGGCCTGGTCGTCGATGCATTGCCGGCGGATGCCCGCATCGTCACGGTGACGCCGTCGCACCAGTCCCCGCTGGGCATGGCCATGTCGCTGGCGCGCCGGCGCGACCTGCTGAACTGGGCGGCGGCGCGCCAGGCCGTGATCATCGAAGACGACTACGACGGCGAGTTCCGCTTCACGTCGCGGCCGCTGGATGCGCTGAAGACGCTGGATTGCGACGGCCGCGTGTTCTATGTCGGCACGCTGTCCAAGAGCATGCTGCCGGCGCTGCGCCTGGGCTATGTCGTCGCCCCGGCCTGGGCGCGCGAGGCGCTGGTGGCGGCCAAACATGCGGCGGGTTTCGGCACGCCGGCGCTGACGCAGGCGGCCGTGGCGGACTTCATCGCCGAAGGACACTTGCTGCGCCATGTGCGCCGCATGCGCGCCGAATATGCCGAGCGGCGGCGCGTGCTGGAGCAGATGCTGAAGCGCCACCTGGGCGATCGCGCCGGGATCTTCCCGGCCATTGCGGGCCTGCACCTGGCCGTGGCGCTGCCCGGCATCGACGCGGATGAGCTGACGCGCCGCGCCTGGGCCGCCGGCGTGGGCGTCGAGCCGCTGAGCCGCTACTGGATGGGCCCAGGCGGCATGCAGGGGTTGGTGCTGGGCTATGGCAGCGTCACCGCGGCACGCATTCCCGAGGCCGTGCGGCGCCTGGCCAAGGCGCTTGGCACCCTTTGAATCGCCGCACTTGGCTCTGTGATCGCGAGAGCGCCCTGCTTAGTCTGAGCGCCTGGCAAATCACGGAGCCCACCATGCCCCATTTCATGTGCCGCACCTGCGGAACGGAGCACGAAGACAGCGTTCAGCCGCCGGCCTTGTGCCGCATCTGCAGCGACGACCGCCAGTACGTCGGCTGGCAGGGCCAGGCCTGGACGACGCATGAGGAGCTGGCCATGACGCATCACAACCGGCTGGAGATGGACGGCGACCTGTTCGGCCTCGGCATCGCGCCGGGCTTCGCCATCCCGCAGCGCGCCCTGCATCTGCCGCAGGCCGGCGTGCTGTGGGAGACCACCGCGCTGGTGACGCCCGAGGCGGTGGCCGCGCTGCAGCAGCGTGGCGGCGTCGACCGCATCGCGATCTCGCACCCGCACTTCTATTCGGCCATGGTGCGCTGGAGCGAGGCGCTGGGCGGTGTGCCCATCTTCGTGCACGAGAACGACAGGGATTGGGTGGCGCGCTGCTCGCGCTGGGTGGAGTTCTGGCGTGGTGACACGCTGGACCTCGGCCGCGGTGCGACGCTGTTGCGCTGCCCCGGCCACTTCCCCGGCAGCACGGTGCTGCACTGGCAGGGGCCGGAGCGTTCCCTGCTGCTGGCGGGAGACTCGCTGCACGTGGCCCAGGACCGGCGCCATGTGAGCTTCATGTACAGCGTGCCCAACCATGTGCCGGCGCGGCCCAGTCTGGTGAGGGAGACGCAGGCGCGATTGCGCGGCGTTCAGTTCGACGATGTCTACGGTTTCACCTGGGGCCTGAACATCATCGGCGCCGGACGCGAAGCGGTGGACGCGTCCTTCGAGCGCTACTTCGACCTGGTCGCGGCGTAGGCGCTGTTCGGCGGCTTTTGCCGCGCTTCTCATGACTCGTGTGCAGTGACGCGGGAAGCCGCCCCGCGAGGGCGGGTAACTTTTAGCGAAGCCTTCGGCTCTCTCTGACGCGCCACAGAAAAGTCACCAAAAGAGGAGCGTCAGCGCTTGATCAACCCTTGAGCGCCCGGCCCACAGCCTGGCCGACGGCCGCTGCCACCTCGGCCTGCACGGCGAGGCGGTCGGCGCCGGGGCGGTCGTAGGTGGACGACCAGACGACGTAGCCGTCGTCCACGCGCACCAGGCGGGCGCTGACGCGCAGCGTGTTGTCTGAGCGGCGCACGCTGCCTTCCAGCACATGCTGCACGCGCAGCTCACGGCCGAGCTGGGTCAAGGTCGTCTCCTTGCCCTTGTAGGAGAACACTCGCGACAAGGCCGGGATTTTCCAGCCGGGCCGGTGGCTCAGCGTGTCGATGATCTGCTCGGTCATGCCGTCGGCGAAGGGCTCCTGGTCCATCGCGTCGGTCAAGTCCAGGAAGGGCATCACGGCCACCGAATAGGCATCGGCCGCGGGGTGTTGCCAGGATTGCAGCGCAGCCGCAGCCGCCACGATCGCCGCCAGGCCACCGAGGGCGCCAGCGATCTGTCGGCGCGACCAGCGCGGTGAGGCTGGTGCCGGGGGCATGGTGTTCGGGACGTCCACGTCCGGCAGCGGTGTCGCCAGCAGTCGATAACCCTGGCGCGGCACGGTGGCGATGTAGCGCGCCTCCTTGGCGTCGTCACCCAGGGCGCGGCGCAGGCTGGCGATGGCCTGGTAGACCGAATCAGGGCTGACGACGACACCGGCCCAGACCTCGTCCAGCAACTCGTCGATGCTGGCGACCTCGCCCGGGTGGCGCGCCAGGTGCAGCAGCAGCTGGAAGGCGCGGGCGTCCAGGCGCAGCGCCTCGCCGCCCAGCAAGGGCGTCAGCAGTCCGCGCGCGGGGTCGACGCGCCAGTCCAGCAGGCGAAACGGGGCGGCGGTGAGGGTGCGGCTGTCCATGCGGGGCGCATTTTCGGCACGAAATCAGCGCCGTTCAGAAGATTTCAGAGGGCATTCAGGCCTGCCGGGGCGCGGATCACTACAACGGGCGGCTTCATTTCAACCCGAGCAAGGACCCGCGATGCCCTCCCTTCTGACTGCACTGCCCTCCGCACGCAACCCGCTGCTGGCCGCCGCCCTGGCGTTCGCCGCCCTGTCCGCCGCTGCCGCGCCGGCGACCTATGCCATCGTCAGCAAGCTCTCGCGCGTGAGCTTCAGCCTGGAGCACCAGGGCTTCATCAGCCTCGTCGGCACGGTGCGGATGGCGCCGGGCAGCTTTGTCTTCGACGCGGAGGACTGGTCGCGTTCGTCCGTCGCCGTCTCTCTGCCCATCGCCTCCATCGATCTCGGCGACGCGACATGGAACAAGCAGGTGCGCGGCGATTCGGCCTGGGCCAAGCTCTTCAAGGGCGCCGGCAGCATCGACTTCCGCAGCACGCGCCTGGAACGAGGCCAGGGTGCGCTGGGCCGGCTGCATGGCGAGCTGACGCTGGCCGGCGTGACCCGGCCCGTCGTGCTGCAACTGCGCTTCAACAAGCAGGGCCTCAACCAGATCAGCGACAAGATGTCGGTGGGCTTCTCGGCCAGCACGCTCATCAAGCGCTCTGACTTCGGCCTGGATGCGTATCTCGATCTGGTCGGCGACGAGATGGCGCTGCAGATCCAGATCGAGGGCGTGCAAGGCGAGGACGGCGATGCGCGCAATGCCATCGACGCCTTGGGCGTGGCGAGCAAGCCTTAGGGCCCGAGCCGGTCCGCAAGCATCGCCACACCCTCGGGTATTCCTTTGGGAATCAAGCCGCCGGCCGCGGCACGCCAGCTGCGGCCTGACTACCATCGCGCGACTCAAATCACGCCGGCTCACGGCGGAGGCAGGGAGGCCGCATGGGAACTCGTCTACTGAAGAAGATCGATCTGCTGAAGGGCGTCGACAAGTCCAAGCTCAAGAACCTGAGCCTCCCCGACATGGAGCTCACGGTGTTGATGGAGATCGACAAGGAGCTCGAGGAGCTGATCGACAAGGGCAAGGAGGGCCTGCGCTGGCAGCAGCTGGCCGACGCCGCGGAGGCCCACCTGGCCAAGCCGCGCAAGCTGATCGCCACCGAGCTGCTGGCGCTGAACGCCAAGGTCGCCACCCTGCCCAAGGCCGATGCCGAGGCCATGGTCGAGACGACGGCCAAGATGCTGAAGAAGATCGCCGTCGCCCAGGAGGGCGGTGTCAACGACGCGGTCCAACTCGTCTGGGAGCAGGCCCTGCGCCGCAACAAGAACCTGAGCAAGTTCAAGGTCAAGTGCGTGTCCAAGGCCCTGGTCGGCGCGCTGACGATCAGCGCTTCGCTGGCCAGCATGATCGCCAGCGGCGGCGCCAACCTGGTGGGCGTGATGGTCATCTTCAAGTCGGTGGCCGAGCTGGCCGTGCTCGGTGCAGACATCGCGCAAGGCGTCGAGGAAGCCGGCGCGGAGCTGCTGATGCTGCGCGGCCGCCTGCTGGACACGATCAAGAAGGAAGGGCAGCCCAGCCGCGCCGACGAGGTGCTCTCCGACCTCACGCCGATCTTTCACAAGATCAGCGGCACGGTGAAGACGGTGGACGTCAGCCAGATCAAGCTCGACGCCAAGATCGCGGCGCTGGAGAAGACGGCCGACACCCTGGTCGGCTCGCTCAATGCGGGGCTGGAGAAGCTGTTGAAGATCCAGACGGAAAGCCCGGCGCGCAAGGACTTCATCAAGGAGATGGCCGGCGGCAACCGGGTCCTGCTGCGCGAGATCCAGGAGACGAACAAGAGGCTGGAGCCCTACCGCAAGGTGAGCAACCTGGTGGCCAAGGAAGTGCTGGTCTGGAAGGCCAAGCGCCAGCCCAAGACAGGCAAGGCCATCGCCGCCGCCAGCCTGACCAAGCTCGTCGTCGGCCTGGGCAGCGCGGCCCGCGTCTTCGTCAAGATCGCGGGCGTGCCCATCCCTTGAGCCGGCGGGCGTGCCCACCGGCCGGGTGCGTGGCTCAGGCTGCTGCCTCGACGTGGGCGTGGCGGGTGTACAGGAAGTCGATGACCTCCTTGCGCGCCGCCGCATAGCGCGGGTCCTCGGCCAGCTCGACGCGCAGGCGCGGGCGGGGGATGCCGACTGCCAGGATCTCGCCGATGGTCGCCGCCGGCCCGTTGGTCATCATGACGATGCGGTCGGACAGCAGCACGGCCTCGTCCACGTCGTGCGTGACCATGACCACCGTGCTCTGCGTGCGCGCGACGATCTTCAGCAGTTCGTCCTGCAGCTTGGCGCGGGTCAGGGCGTCCAGCGCGCCGAAGGGCTCGTCCATCAGCAGCACCTTGGGCTCCATGGCCAGGGCCCGGGCGATGCCGACGCGCTGCTTCATGCCGCCCGAGATCTCGTGCGGGCGCTTGTGCAGCGCATGGCTCATGCCCACCAGCTCCAGCGCGGCGCGGGCGCGCACCTTGAGCTGGGCGGTGGTCTCCTTGGCGCCGAAGACGGACTCGACGGCCAGCAGCACGTTGTCCAGGCAGGAGAGCCAGGGCAGCAGCGAGTGGTTCTGGAACACCACCGAACGCTCGGGGCCCGGCGCGGCGATCTCGCGGCCGTCGCAGATCAGCACGCCCGAGGTGGGCTGCAGCAGGCCGGCGATGAGGTTGAGCAGCGTGGACTTGCCGCAGCCGGAGTGGCCGATCAGCGTGATGAACTCGCCGCGCTGCACGTCGAGGTTGACGTCCTGCAAGGCGTGGAAGCGTCCCTTGCGGGTGGCGAAGACCATCTCGGCGGCCTGCACTTGGATGAACGGTTTCATGGCATCAATCCCCTTCGAAGGTGAAGTGCTTGGCGATGGAGATCAGCGCCCATTCGAGCAGCAGCCCGACGGTGCCGATGACGAAGATGGCGATCAGGATGTGGGCGACGTTGAGGTTGTTCCACTCGTCCCAGACCCAGAAGCCGATGCCCACGCCACCGGTCAGCATCTCGGCCGCGACGATGACCAGCCAGGCCGTTCCGACCGACAGGCGCACGCCGGTCAGCACATAGGGCAGCACGGCGGGCAGCAGGATGCGCGTGATGACCTTCCACTCGCTGAGCTTGAGCACGCGGGCGACGTTCAGGTAGTCGACCGGCACGCGCTGCACGCCGACGGCGGTGTTCACCACCATCGGCCAGATCGAGCAGATGAAGATGGTCCAGATCGCGGCCGGGTTGGCGCTCTTGAAGGCAAGCAGGCCGATGGGCAGCCAGGCCAGCGGCGAGACCGGCTTGAGCAGCGCGATCAGCGGCGACACCATGCGGTTGGCGAACTCGAAGCGGCCGATGATGAAGCCCAGCGGGATGCCGACCATGGCGGCGAGGCCGAAGCCCATGCCGACGCGTCCGAGCGAGTTCAGGATGTTCCAGCCTATCCCCTGGTCGTTCGGGCCGTTGCGGTAGAAGGGGTCGGAGAACAGCTTCACGGCAGCGTCGAAGGTGGCGGCCGGCGTCGGGAAGCTGCCGCCCTTCATGGTGGCCAGCCCCCACAGGCCGATGAGCAGCGAGATGCTGATCACCGGTGGCAATACGCGCAGCGCCACGGCGCGCCAGTCGATGGGCGAGCGGGCGGGCTTGGCCTGGGGCGCCGTGGCCTCGTTGGCGGCCACGCTGGGCCGGCTGACGCTCAGGGGAGCACTGGCCGGGGCGGGAGCGACGTTGTCGCCGGGGGAGTGGAAGACTGCGGAGACCATGATTTACGCCTTGATCTTGAAGCTGTCGGCGTACTTCGCCGGGTCCTTGCCATCCCAGACAACGCCGTCCATCAGCTTGCTGGTGCGGAGGTCAGTCTTGGGCACGCTGATGCCCATGGCGCTGGCCACTTGCTTGTAGAGCGCCGTCTGGTTGACCTGCTTGGCCACCGCCAGGTAGTCGGGGTGGGCCTTGAGCAGGCCCCAGCGCTTGTGCTGGGTCAGGAACCACATGCCGTCGGACAGATAGGGGTAGTTCACCGCACCGTCGTTGAAGAACTTCATGTGGTTGGGGTCGTCCCAGGTCTTGCCCAAGCCGTTCTGGTAGCGGCCCAGGATGCGCTGGTTGATCGCATCGACGCCGGTGTTGATATAGGCCTTCTGTGCCACCGTCTCGGCCATCTTCAGCTTGTTGGACAGGCTGGCGTCGATCCAGCGGCCGGCCTCCAGCACGGCCATCATGACGGCGCGGGTGGTGTTGGGGTACTTCTTGACGAAGTCGGCGCTCGTGCCGAGGACTTTCTCGGGGTGGTCCTTCCAGAGGTCCTGCGTGGTGTTGGCCGTGATGCCGATGCCGTCCATGATGGCGCGGTGGTTCCAGGGCTCGCCGACGCAGAAGCCGTCCATGTTGCCGACGCGCATATTGGCCACCATCTGCGGCGGCGGCACGGTGATGAGCTTGGCGCCCGACATCGGGTTGATGCCCGCGGCGGCCAGCCAGTAGTGCATCCACATCGCGTGGGTGCCAGTCGGGAAGGTGCCCGCGAAGGTGTATTCGCGCGGGTTGGCCGCCATCACCTTGGCCAGGGATGGGCCGTCGACGGCGCCCTTGTCCGCCAGGGCCTTGGACAGCGTGAAGGCCTGGCCGTTGTGGTTCAGGTTCATCAGCACGGCCATGTCCTTCTTGGGGCCGCTGGTGCCCAGGTGCACGCCATAGACCAGACCGTAGAGCACATGGGCCATGTCGAGCTCGCCGTTGACGAGCTTGTCGCGCACGCCGGCCCAGGAAGCCTCCTTGGTCGGGACGATCTTGACGCCGTACTTCTTGTCGAAGCCCAGTTCGGCCGCCATCACGACCGATGCGCAGTCGGTCAGCGGGATGAAACCGATGCGCACCTCCTCCTTCTCGGGCTTGTCCGACCCTTGGGCCCAGGCGCCGCCGGCCAGGCCGGTGAGAGGCAGGGCAGCGGCGGCGGCAAGCAGGCTGCGGCGCTGCGGGTGGGGCGTGGCGTTCGAGTTGTCGCTGGCGGTCATCACGGGCTCCTGTTCATGCAAGGCGCAACGCCGTGCGACCACGCATCGCCCGCACCACAGTCAGCAGTGCAGGCGACAAAAGGAGAGGTCGGACGCCGTTGTCCCGAAGTGCCGGCCGATTCATCAGCCGGCCGGCCCGAGAGGCCTGCGCCATTGCAGGCCTCGCTTCCGTTAACGCAGGTTGCGTGCCAGCTCGGTGCCGGCACCGTCAGGCCGCGATTGCACGCGCTTGGCGCATGGCTGTCGCTGCGGCGGGCGGTTTGCGCCGTACCGGTGCGTGGGGGCTGAACGCGAGTTGGTGCGCCGCGCCCTCAGCGTGTGCGCAGCAGCTGGTCTGCATCAATCAGGCGCATGGCGACGGCCGCCAGCGTCTGCTTGCCGTCCATGGCGAGCTGGCGCAGGCGCTGGAAGGCGGCTTCCTCGTCCAGGCCCTGCTCGCGCATCAGGATGCCGCGCGCGCGCTCGACGAGCTTGCGCTCGGCCAGCTGGGTCTGGGTCTGGCGCAGGTCGCGCTGCAGGGTCTGGTCGTGCTCGAAGCGGGCCAGGGCCAGCTGCAGCAGGGCGCCCAGGCGCTGCGGCGGCAGGCCGGCAAGCTGCAGCGTGCTGATGCCGGCGTGCAGGGCGGCGCGCATCTGCTCGGCCGTCATCTGCTCGGCGAACAGCAGCACCGGGCGGGGCTGGCGCTGCAGGGAAGCGCCCAGCTGGGCCAGCAACTCGGGCGTGGGTTGCTCGCAGTCGATCAGCAGCAGTTCGGGCGCCAGGCGCTCCAGCGCCGTGGGCAGGGCGTCGGGCTGGGCGACGAGATCGATGACGTCAACCAGCTGGCAGCGCAACCGGATCAGCTCCAGGCGGATCACGGGGCTGCGGCGCTGGCCGGCGTCGGCCAGCAGCACGCGCAGGCCAGGGAGGGAGAGCGGCTGGGGGGTGTTCATGCCCCAAGCCAGTGCAAATAGCGTGCCGCTCGGTGTTTTCTAGGGCCTCAGCGGCAGGAAGAGCTCCACGACGCCGCGCCGGCCCGGCGCCGATTCGCTGGCGTAGCGGGCATAGGGTGGCAGCTGCGGGTGGGGCTGGTGCTGTTCGACGCGCAGGCGCTGCATGGCCTGATACCAGGCCAGTTCGAGCGCCTCGGGCGGGCCGTCGAAGCGCAGCACATAGGCGGTGTGCGCCGCGTGCTCGTGCTGCTTCAGGTCCGGGGGCGGCGCCGCGCCCGCGGGCAGTTCGACGCCGACGCGGCAGTCGACGATGCGCAGCTTGAGCTGGGTCTTCAGATAGTGCACGACGGCCGGGCCCTCGGCGGCCAGGCCGGCGGCAGCCATCTGCGCGCGCACGGCCGCGATGGTCGGCGGCAACTCGACGGCCAGCTTGTCCAGCGCGCCGCGGTGGGCGAGCTGCGCGAAGCGGCGGGCGGGCTGTTCCTGCACGCCCGCGTAGCTGAGCTCGTAGGCGGGCGGCCTGCCTTCCAGCGCCGCGGCGAGGCGGTCCAGGCCGAAGCGCAGGTCCAGCCGGGTCGCGCCCTGCACGGTGGTGGCAAAGGCCCGCAGCGTGAAGGCGACGCGACCCTTGAAGCGCCAGGTGACGCGGGTGCCACCCGGCGCGGGCTCGAAGCGCCAGTCCGAGCGGCCGCGGTAGGCGAAGGGCAGGGCGAACTCCAGGCGCTGGCGCAGCGCGCGCGACGGCGTCTGCCCCGTCTGGCGCACGCTGCCGCGCCCGACCTGGGGCACGTCCCAGGCCAGCGCGATGCCGTCGGCCTCGGCCTGGGCGCCGCGTGCATGCTCCAGCCAGGGGTTCCAGGCCTGCCACTGGGCCAGGTCGGCGACGCGCTGGTAGACGTCTTCAGGCGACGCGGCGATGAGGCGGCTCTCTTCGACCCGCACCCGGCCGCTGTAGCGGCCCATGTAGACGAGCAGGGCGACGACCGCGAAGGCCAATCCGAAGAAGAGCGGGCTCATGTGCGGCTCCCGTTAGAGCATTCCCATCATCTGGGGGACGACCAATGTCAGCCACGGCCAGTAAGTCACGATGACGAGGAAGACGATCATCGTCAGCAGCCAGGGCATGACGGCCTTGGTCAGCTCCGTGATGCCGAGCTTGCTGATGCCCGAGGCCACGTAGAGGTTGAGCCCCACCGGCGGGTGGCACAGGCCGACTTCCATGTTGACGTCGATCAGGATGCCGAAGTGCACCGGGTTGACGCCCAGCTGCATGGCGGCCGGGAAGAAGATGGGCGCCATGATCAGGATGATGGACGAGGGGTCCATGAAGTTGCCGGCGCCCAGCAGCACCAGGTTGACGACGAACAGGAAGCCGTTCTGGCCCAGGTTCATCGACAGCAGCCAGTCGGCCAGCTGGTGGGGCAGGTTCTCGTTGGTCAGCACAAAGGAGAACAGCACCGCGTTCGTGATGATGTAGAGCAGCATCGCGGACATGTTGGCCGAGTCCTTCAGCACCTTGGGCACGTCACGCAGCTTCAGGTCCTTGTAGACGAAGATGGCCACGAAGAAGGAGTAGACCGCCGCCATCGCCGCCGCTTCGGTCGCCGTGAAGGCGCCCGAGTAGATGCCGCCGACGATGATGACGACGAGCAGCAGGCCCCAGAAGCTCTTGCGGAAAGCCGCGAAGCGCCCGCGCCAACCGATGCGCGTCAGACGCGGGTAGTTGTTCTTGCGGGCGATGTACCAGGTCACCGCGGCCAGCATCAGGGCCAGCGTGATGCCGGGCAGCAGGCCGGCGACGAACAGCGCGCCGATCGACGTGTTGGTCGAGATGGCGTAGATGACCTTCGGGATCGACGGCAGCATCAGGATGCCGAGCGAGCCGGCCGTGATGATGACGCCGGCACCGAAGCGCATCGGGTAGCCGTGGGCCACCATGGCGGGCAGCACGATGGAGCCGATGGCGACGACGGTGGCGACCGAGGAGCCGCACACCAGCGCGAACATCGAGCAGGCCAGGATGGACGCCAGCGCCAGGCCGCCGTGGAAGTGGCCCACCATGGACGTGGCGAAGTTGATCATGCGCCGCGCGACGCCACCGTGGGTCAGGAAGTTGCCCGCCAGGATGAAGAAGGGCACGGCCATGATTTCCCACTTCTCGATGCCCGTGAACAGCTTGAGGGCGACCGATTCGATGGGGACCTGGGTCATCGTGACGATGAAGGTCATCACGGTGAGGCCCAGCGAGATGCTGATCGGCATGCCGGTCAGCATCAGCGCCAGCAGCAGGCTGAAGATGATGAGTGCATTCATTTGCGGGCCTCCACTTCCAGCGGGGTCTGTTCGTCCACGCCCTCGACGTGGGATTCATCGTGCTTGGGCAGCTCGCCGGTCTTCCAGAAGCCCCAGCAGACCTGCAGGAAGCGATAGCACATCAGCGCCGAGCCCAGCGGGATGGCGGAGTAGACGATCCAGGTCGGCCACTCCAGGTCGGGCGTCGTCGGGCCCTCGTAGACGTCCTCGCGCGGCTGGCCGATGAGGTCCAGGAAGGCGTGGTGGGCGCCGTTGTCCCAGACGAAGGTGCCGCCCATCACGGCGACGGCGCCGGTGAAGAAGGCGCCGGCCAGCAGGCCGAAGATGACGAAGCRGCCGCGGTTGGCGGGCGACATGCGGTTGATGACGACGTCCACGCCGACGTGGATGCCCGTGCGCACGCCATAGGCCGCGCCGAACTTGCACATCCACACGAACAGGATGATGCACAGCTCCTGGGCCCAGCTCATGTGGATCTTGAGGGCGATGTCCTGCACATAGGGCACGGTCGCCAGATAGCGGTGGACGACGGCGACAAAGATCACCAGCGTCGCCGCGGCCATCAGGAAGGAGATCAGCCACTCCTCCAGATGGTTCAGCGCTTTGTTCAACATAGGGTTCTCCGGTCAACGGAAACGGCTGCGCCTGCCGAGGGCCGCGGCGGCCCTGGCATGGCGAGAGTCAGTGAGGGGAATTACTTGGGAGCGACGAAGGCGGCGGCCTTGTAGGCGGCTTCGATGGTGGCCTTGCCGACGCGCGATTCCATTTCCTTGTGGACGGGCATCAGCGCCTTCTTCCACTCATTGGTCTCGGCCGGCGTCGGCGTGTAGATGTTGACGCGGCCGCTGGCCTTGATGCCTTCCAGCGCGCGACCGTTCTCGGTGCTGGCGATGGCGTTGGCATAGGTGGTCGCTTCCTTGATGGCCGCTTCCAGCTGCGTGCGGATGTCGGCGGGCAGGCCGTCCCAGAACTTCTTGTTGACGATGACCGCATAGGCCAGGTGGCCGTGGTTGGACATGGTCATGTGCTTCTGCACTTCGAAGATCTTCTGCGTGTAGAAGTTGCTCGGCACGCCTTCGGTGCCGTCCACGACGCCGGTCTGCAGGGCCTGGTAGAGCTCGCTGAAGGCCATCACCTGCGGGATGGCGCCGAGGGCGCGCATCTGGGCGTCCAGCACCTTGCTGGACTGGATGCGCATCTTCATGCCCTTGAAGTCCGCCACGTTGTGCAGCGGCTTGTTGGCGCTCATGATGTGGAAGCCGTTGTCCCAGTAGGCCAGGCCCTTGATGCCCTTGGGTTCCAGCTTCTTGAACAGGTCGGCGCCGAGCTGCCCGTCGGTGACGGCGCGGAAGGAATCGGTGTCCTTGAACAGATAGGGCAGGTCGAAGACCTCGAACTCCTTGACGCCCAGCGGGCCGAACTTGGCCAGCGACGGGGCCAGCATCTGGACGGAGCCCAGCTGCAGGGCCTCCATCTCTTCCTTGTCCTTGTAGAGCTGGCTGTTGGGATAGAGCTCGATCTTGACCTTGCCGCCGGTCTTCTGCTCGGCCAGTTCCTTGAAGCGCTGGGCGCCCTTGCCCTTGGGGGTGTCGGGCGCGACGACGTGGCTGAACTTGATGACGATGGGGGCCTGGGCGAAGGCTGTGAAAGGCAGGGCCAGCGCGGTGGCCAGCACGAGGCGACGCAGGATCATGGTGTGTCTCCAGATGGAATATTGGGTATGGGGGTCATTCTTGCGAGCCGCACCGCCGGCGCAAAGTTGTGGAGTTCCACATTTCGCGCGGCCTCCACCCTTCTTAGACTGCGGGCATGACTTTGCGCGACCTCCTGCACCGCAGCCTGTGGCTGGCCCCGCTGGCCCTGTCGCTGGTCTTCGTGCTGGGCGTGCTGGCCTGGGTGCGTGCCAACGAGGCCGAGGAGCAGGAGCAGCAGCGCCAGACGCTGATCTCCGACGCGCTGAGCACCGAGGCCCAGCTGCGCGACCGCATCGCCGACGAGCAGGGCCATCTGCGCCAGCTCGCCCAAGGCCTGGTCGGCCAGGCACCGAGCGAGGCGGTGCTGGATGGCCAGGCCGAGGTCAACGCGGGCCTGCGGCGGCTGTGGCAGTCGGTGACCTGGCTGGACGCGCGCAACCGCGTGATGGCCGAGGTCTCGGGCCGCGGCGACATCGGGCGGCTGGAGGATGGCCTGTCCCTGCACCTGACGGCGCCGGTGGGCGCCGAGGGGACGCTGGTGGTGCGCTACCCGCCGGCCCTGCTGCTCAAGCGCGGCGTGCCCTGGTGGCTGGCGCGCAAATACGATGTGCAGCTCGTCGACAGCGCCGACCAGGTCATCGCCTCCAGCACCGAGTCGCCGCTGCGCGCGGCCCAGGCGCAGCGGCCGAGCTATCGCGTCGCGCTGACCGGCCCGCTGCGCGCCAGCCCGCTGACGCAGGCGACCCTGACCGACGCCGCGCTGGAGCTGACGGTGCGTGATCCCGTCGTCAATGGCGTGCGGCCGCTGGCCTGGGTGCTGGTGGCCGGCTTCCTGCCCCTGATCGCCGTCGCGAGCTGGCTGCTGCGCCGCCAGATGCGCCAGGTGCAGCGCGCCGAGGTGGCCGGCCGCACCGAGGCCGCCTGGCGCCGCGCGATGGAGGACTCGGCGCTGGTCGCCCTGCGCGCGCGCGATTTCGACGGCCGCCTGCTCTATGTGAACCGCACCTTCTGCGACATGGTGGGCCTGCCGGCCGAAGCGCTCGTCGGCTTGCTGCCGCCCATGCCCTACTGGCCGCCGGACGCGCATGAGGAAATCAGCGAGCGCAACCGCCGCAACCTCGCCGGCCATGCGCCGCGCGAGGGCTATGAGGCGCATTGGCGGCACAGCGCCGGCCGCATGGTCGACGTGATGGTGTTCGAGTCGCCGCTGGTGGACGCCGGTGGCCGCCAGATCGGCTGGATGGGCAGCATCATCGACATCACCGAGCGCAAGCGCCTCGAGGATCGCGAGCGCCGCCAGGTCGAGACCCTGGCCCACAACGCGCGCCTGACCATGCTGGGCGAGATCGCCTCCACGCTGGCTCACGAGCTCAACCAGCCGCTGACGGCCATCGCCAGCTATGGCGCCGGCATCACCAACTCGCTGGCCAAGCTCGGCGTGCAGGACGAACTCGTGCTGGGCGCCCTGCAGCGCCTGGGCCAGCAGGCCACGCATGCCGGCCGCATCGTCGCGCGCATCCGCGAGTTCCTGACCCGCCGCGAGCCGCGCCACGAGCACTGCGACCTGCACGAGGTCATCACCGCCGCCATCGAACTGCTCAAGCGAGACTGCCAGCGCCGCGGTGTCGCGCTGGATGTGACCCTCGCGCCGGGCGTGCCCGCCGTGCTGGCCGACGCCGTCCTCATCGAGCAGGTCGTCATCAACCTCGTGCGCAACGCCGCCGACGCGCTGCAGGCCCGCGAGAGCGGCCGGCGCATCGCCGTCAGCAGCCGCGTGGCTGGCGACTTCGTGCGCGTCGACGTGCAGGACAACGGCCCCGGCCTGGCAGGCCGCCGCGTCGAGCAGCTGTGCGCGGCCTTCTATTCCACCAAGGCCGACGGCATGGGCATGGGCCTGGCGATCTGCCGTTCCATCATCGAGGCCCACCAGGGCGTGCTCGATGCGAACGAGGCAGCGGCTGGGGGTGCCCTCTTTTCGTTCAGCTTGCCTTTGAGCAGGGAGACGGTGAATGGCTGAAGCCGCGGTCCACCTCGTCGACGACGATCCCGGCGTGCGCGATGCGCTCGCCTTCCTGCTGCGCTCGCGCGGCCTCAATGTGCGGGCCTTCGACAGCGGTCCGGCGCTGCTGGAGATGCTGGACCGCGAAGGGACGCCGCGGGGTGTCTTCCTGCTCGACGTGCGCATGGAGCCCATGGGCGGCACGCGGCTGCACGACGAGCTGCTGGCGCGCCGTCTGAGGAATCCGGTGCTGTTCCTGACCGGCCACGGCGACATCCCCATGGTCGTCGAGGCGCTGAAGAAAGGTGCCTTCGACTTCCTCGAGAAGCCTTACAGCGACAACGCGCTGGCCGACCGCCTCGAACAGGCGCTGGCCGTGGACGCAGCCATGCAGGCCGAGGGCGCCCAGGCGGCCGAGCGCAGCGCGCGGCTGGCCAGCCTGACGGAGCGCGAGCGCGAAGTCATGACGCGGGTGGCGGCCGGCAAGCTCAACAAGGTCATCGCCGACGAGCTGAACGTGTCGGTGCGCACGGTGGAGGTGCACCGGGCCAGGGTTTTTGCGAAGCTGGGAGTGAGGTCGGCGGCGGAAGTGGCGACGTTGCTTGCGGGGCGTTAAGGCCGGGCTCCCATGGCCGGATGCCGCCACGGAGGATCACAGAATGGCAAAGGAACTGGCCTGCCCGGCCCCTGACGACAAGGTCGGCCTGAAGATCGACTATCTGGCCAAGTGTCTGGCCCAATCCCTGGCGGCCCAAGGTTTCAAGCGCAAGGGACGCAACCTGTTGCGTGAAGCTGGTGATGGCGTGGATCGGCATTGGCAGATCATCAATTTCCAGTCCGGCTCATGGAATTCGGGTGCCAGCGGCGAGTTCTATGTGAATGTGGCGCTGCAGTTCCCGGCCATTCAGCGCGTCGAGGCGACGCGTCCTGGCGAGGAATGGCTGGCCGACCTGCTGGACAAGCTCGGCGAGGAATTCGGGCAGTTGCGCGAGCGGTTGCAGAATTTCGCGCCCGACGGGCATTTGCTGGCCGGATTCGAAATCAAGATCGGCGCGAGCGAAGACCTGCCGGCGCTGGCTCGGACGCTGTCGGTGGCGGTCGACCAATGGGCTGTGCCGTGGATGTTGAAGCATGCGTCGGTGGTATCGGTGCGTGATCACGATGACGCCATGGCCAGCCCCGGCGTGCAGGAAAGGATTGCGGCCGCCTTGGTCCTGGAGGGCGTCGCAGGCGTCGAGCGCCTGCTGGTGGCCAAGCAGGCAGCCTGGGCCGATCTGTATCCCTCCGACGTCCAGAGCCTGTGCGAATGGCTGGAACCTCTGGGCGTGAACTGCAAGCTCCTGCCCGTCGGCACGCCGCCCAAGAAGGACAACTGGACCCTGCGTCAGGAAGCCGAGGCCGCTGCTGAAGACGCTCGCCACGCCGCTGAGGCCGCCGAGCTGATGGCCCAGCTTGATGCCGATCGGCCAGAACCCGCGCTGCTTGCCGCCGCATGGCTGGCCGAGTGGCGAGCCCGCTGGCGCGAAGAACCCAAGCCCCTCGTCGACCTCCCCAGCGGTGTCCGCGTGGCTGCGCTGGATGGCGCCGGGCGTGAGGCCGTGCTGCTCGGTCTGCTGCAGACCCTGGTGCCATTGGAAGCCCAGGCCCGGCATGACCCGCTGCAGGAGAGCGCGCTCGACTTCGAACCGGACGAAGCGGTGAACGAGCTGTTGCGGGCGCTGCTGCCGACCCTGGCATCGCTGCAGCAGGCGGCTGCGCTTCTCGCGGTTCTCGGCGCGCTCCAGACCCGGCTGCATCAGGACATGGTGACGGCGGCTTACCCCTGGGGTTTCGCCAAGCTGGCCGCGTGGATCGTCAAGCAGCCGCAGAACCCCGCGCTGCGCGACGGCATCCAAACCTGGATGCAGGGTCTGTCTCCTTTGATGCTTGCTCGATGGGATGCGACCGACCGCGCGCTTGCCGAACGGTATGCCCGTCCCCTGGACCCGAACGACACGTTCTACGAGATGCTGCTGGAGCAGCGGACGTCATATGCGGCCCAAGTAGAGGCAGGGACGTATGCAGCGACGCGCGCCCGCATTGCCACCTACCCCGAGCAGTCGCTTGCTGCCGATGACAAGGCTGCCGTGCGCGCGTGGCGCCGGTGGTTGCGCCGCGATCCCGTCACCGGTCGGTTGCCCGTCGATTGGGAGGCCGACGACTGGGGCGGGCCGGCGCTAGGAGCCTGGCAACAGGCCGAGCCCTTGCTGCGAGAGGCGCTGGTCCCTGCGCTGCAGGCCTGGCTGGAAGACGGCGTCACGACCAAGCCCAAGGCGCTGACAGCGCTGACCACCCAGGTCGAATCGCTGCCGGCCGAGCACCGTGCGGGCTGGCAGGCCTGGGTGCTGGATCGCCTGCGCGCCTTCGAACACCACAGCGGCAAGACCGAATGGGCCACCACGCGCATGCGCCGCGGCGTCGGCGCCGTGCTGGGCGAAGACAGCGAAAGCCTGCTGCTCGGCCTGCTGCTGTGGAGCAGGACTGACCGCGGAATCGCCGACGAGGCGCTGGCTCCTGTCTGGCGATCGTTGACCGAGGCCGCCTGGCATCGCATCCCCGAACATGGGGCCCGTGCGCCGGGCGTCGGCAAGCTGGGTCTGCGCCTGCTGGCGGGTCTGGGCGGCGCGTCGCGCGAGTTCGTGCAGGCTTGCGCCGCTGACAAAGTCGAGAAGCAACGCGCCAAGGCCGCTGCCCAGGCCCTGGACGACCCGCTGCTGCGGGTCTGAACGGCTCGGGGTATTTGCGAAGCCGGTAGCGAGGGCTTTCGCGCCGCTTGCAACCACCTGCATGCGGGGGGCGAAATCCGGTACCTTCATCGAAACTTCCCGCAAACAAGGCCGACGAGCCACGGAGGGTTGAATGGCCATCGAATTCGCGCTGCAGAAACCCTGTTCAGCCCGGCGGCACACGCCGGAGGTGAAGCTGCGCTCCATGGTCAGGCACGCGGGCAGCGCCGAAGTCGCCATCGCCCGCTTCCGCGAGAAGTTCCCCCACGCCGACGAAGAGACGCTGATCACAAAGTGCACCGTCGAGATCGCCGTCAAGCGTCCGGATGGCACGGTCATCCAGACCCAGGTCACGGTCGGCAAGCTGCAGGAGATGACCGAGCCGCTCAGCGAACTGGACGGCGAATGCAAGGGCTGCCCGGCCAATGTGTCGGGGCGCTCCTTCGGCTGCATCGGCAAGGTGGACACCCCCATCCGCAAGGAAGTCGAGGACTGGCTGCTGGCGCGCCTGCCCGACGACGCCAAGGACGCCAACCTGGCCGTGCTCCTCAAGCACCTTGCCGACCTCGGCATCGACGGCGCTCTGGTGGAGGAGCAGCGCTCACGTGCGCGCATGTTCGAGCGCAGGGAGGCCGCGGTCAGGAAGTGGGGCGGCTGGTTCGGCGCCAAGACGCAGCTCACTTCAAGCCAGCTGCTGCAGATGCTGGCCTTCGGTGAATCGATAGCCCCGGAGCAGGCGCAGCTCTATACACGGCTGTTGGGTCTGGCCAGGCTGGGCGCCGAGCCCGAGTCCGCCTCGAGCGCGGTGGAGCAGTTCAAGATCTTCCTGCGGGCGGTCAATCTGGCCGGCCGCCTGAATGTGCAGCTGATCGTCGAAGCCTGAGCCGCTGCGTGCACGAGTTCACGGATGGACGGCCGCAACCCTTGTCCACGGGTGACGGCGCGCTTTACATCGGTCGGCGACGCATCGCCCCGATGGGGGAGAAAAGTGAAGCGTGACAATGGGATGGACTTGTGGCCCGAATAGTGCTTACGGCAATGCCTGTCACCGTTCAACCTGAGCATCACCAATGAACTTCTTCTCCAAATCCGTCGCCGCCCTCAGCCTGCTGGCCGCTGGCCTGTCCGCCCAAGCCGGCGTCATCGACCTCTACGGCCTGGCTGGCAACTTCAACCAGTCCACGTTCGGCTCGGGTGGCTCGCAGTACTACGCCCAGTCCATCACGGCCGACGGCACGATGTTCGACAGCCTGCGCTTCACGGTCAACGACGCCGAAGGCGGCAGCTTCAAGCTGCGCATCACGACCGGCGTGGCTGCCGGCCTGCCCGGTACCGGTGCGCGTCCCGACGCTGTCAACGAGCTCTTCTCGCAGACCTTGAACCACGCAGGTGGCGGTGCCATCAACTTCGACGTGAACCTGAACCTGGCCGTCGCCGATGGCGATGTGCTGTTCTTCGTCCTCGACGCCGTCGGCCAAACCCTGAGCGGCGCGACCGTGCTGGCCACGCAGTTCGGCGGTGTCGACAAGTACACCGGCGGTGAATTCATCTTCGGCAACACCAACTCTCCGCTGGGTTCGGTCGGCTGGTCGTCGCGTCAGCCCAACGGCGAAGACCTGGTCTTCCGCGCCGCCTTCAGCGACAACGTCGTGCCCGAGCCGGGCTCGCTGGCCCTGGTCGCCGCCTCGCTGCTGGGTGTTTGCGCAGCCGCCCGCCGCCGCCGCGCCTGATCCTTCCGGCTTTCCGGTTCAAGAAGCCCGCGCGGTGCATGCCGCGCGGGCTTTTTTTCGACCCGCTCATCGGTCGGGATTCGCTTCGAGGTAGGCGATGCGCCGGATCGGCGTCATCAACGCGCCCAGCGCGACGACGGCCAGCAGGCACAGCGCCGCGGCCGTGAACAGCGCCGTCACGTCCAGCACCCGCAGCGCCGCCCCCGCGGCCGCAGAAGCCAGCGGCGCCAGGCCCATGACGATGAACATGAACAAGGCCATCGAGCGGCCCAGCATCTCGGGCGCGATGCGCTTTTGCAGCCAGCTGTAGACGGCCACCTGCACGAAGCCGGCCAGCGCACCCAGGGGCAACAGCAGCAGCGCGCCCTGCCAGGCGGCATGCACATGGCCGAAGGCCAGGAAGACGCCGGCGGCGATGCCGTCGATGAGCAGCACGGTGCCGCCCAGCGTGGACAGGCGCCAGTTCGGCTTCAGGCCCGACACGGCCATGCCGGCCAGCGAGCCCAGGCCGTGCACGGCCAGCATGACGCCCAGCGCCGCGGCGCCGCCGGGCAGGCGTTCGGCGGCGAGCACCGGCAATGCGACCTGGATGGGGCCGCCGACGAAGAAGGCGATGGCTGCGAAGTAGAGGAACAGGGCGCGCAGTTCATGGTCCTGCCAGCAGGCGCGCAGCGATTCGGCAATCGCTGCGAAGACGGCCTGGGGTGGCTGGGCCGGTGGCGCGCAGGTCTGCACGCGCGACAGCGTCCAGGCCGAGACGGCGAAGCTGATGGCATCGAAGCCGAAGGCCCAGGCCAGGCCGGCCAGCCCCAGGGCGGGGTCGCTGCCCGAGGTGACGAGCAGGCCGGCCAGCACCGGGCCGAGCAGCAGCACGAGCTGGCGCGCGCCCATCAGCACGCCGTTGGCGGGCTGGATCAGCGTGGCCGGCACGGCCCGCGGCAGGATGGCGCTGCCGGCGGGGTAGCTGAAGGCGGTGGCGAGGCCGATGGCCAGCGTCAGCGCATAGACGCCCGGCAGCGTGATCGACCCGGTGGCCGTCAGCGCGCTGAGCAGGCCCAGCAGCGCGGCGTTGATCCACTTCGTCAGCCACAGCACGCGCTTGGGCGAGTAGCGGTCCACCAGCGCGCCGCCGACGAGGATGAAGATGGCGCGTGGCAGGCTGCCCAGGGCCAGCACCGTGCCCAGCACCAGCGGGTCGCGGCTCAGCGCCATCACCAGCCAGGGCAGGGCCAGCAGCGTGAACTGGTCGCCCAGCATGGACAGCAGGCCGCCGCCGATGATCCAGCGGAAGTTGGCGTTCCGGAACAGCTCGCGGCGCGGGTTGCTCATGACCTCTCCTGCGGGGGCAGTGTTTCCTTGGACCGGCGCAGATAGGCGAGCAGTTCCTGCGTCACGCCGGACTGGCGCGCCAGCTCGGGCTCGGCGGCATACATGCGCTGCATGGTGTCTTTCATGCCGGGCGCGACGTCCAGGAACTGCTTCTGCAGCAGCAGCCAGCGCCGCACCAGGGACTGCACCTCGGGCATGCCCGGGTCCACGCCGGCCTCCATGGCCGCCCGAGCCTCGGCGATCAGCCGCGGCCACTCCAGCTCGACGGCATCGCGTTCGGTCTCGGGGATGGCCTCCCATTGCCGGCGCATCGCGCGCAGCTGCTCGGGGCTGAACCAGCGCTCGTGCACGCGGCGGATGGCCATCGCATCCAGCAGCACCTGCACGGCATCGCCACCGTCGCCTTGCAGCTCCAGCCGCTTGGCGGCATTGCGCAGCGTCAGCAGCAGACTCTCCTGCGCCTGCAACTGGGCCTCGACCTGTTCGATCTGGGCCTGCAGCACCGCGGCCAGCGGCTGGGGCGCTTCGCCGTCCAGCAGCGGTGCAATCTCCTTCAGCGACAGGCCGGCATCGCGCAGGGCCAGCACGCGGTGCAGGCGCAGCACGTCGGCCTCGCCATAGCGGCGATAGCCCGCCTCGCTGCGGCCCGAGGGGCGCAGCAGGCCGAGTTCTTCGTAGTGGTGCAGGGTGCGCACCGTGAGGGCGGCGCGCTTGGCCAGCTCTCCCACTGTGTAGTCCATGTCGGGGCTCTCCTTGACGACGGGCCGGATCATGGACCCTGACGTTGCGTGAGGGTCAAGCCCCGCGCCATCGCGATGCACGGTGTCGCGATGCGGGGCGAACAAGCCCAAACCTGGGGCGAACCCTGATTGAAACGACGTCAAAGCGTGAAGTTGTTTGCGCTCCCAGCCTGGCATGGCGTTTGCAAAAGAGAGATTGCCGAGGCGACTGGCCTCGGGGAACCTAAGGAGTACCTCACCATGAAGACCTGGACGAATCTGCGACCCCTCACCCTGTCGGCCGCTCTGCTCGCAACCCTGACGCTGACCGCGCCCGCGAGTGCCCAGGAACCCACCGTGCCTGGCGTCGTCGGCCGTACCGTGCTGCGCGAAGCCCACGGCGAATACGTGCTGGAAGACGGCCGCACCCTGCGCGTCGTCGTCGGCATTCGCCATCTGGGCGTCGGCCTCGACGAGGCGCCCCTCGAGACCTGGCAGGCCCGGAACGCCGAGCTGCTCGTCAGCGCCGACGGCATGCGTCGACTGCGCCTGTATCGCAATGTCGACGGCACCGTCGATCGCGTCGCGCTGGAGACCGACCGCATCAAGTGACAGCGCTGACAGCAAGCTCTGAGGCCAAGGCCATGAGCCTTGGCCTGCGCGAGACACAAGCGGTCCTCAAGACCGCTTGTGTCCATGCTCACCGGCGCGGCTGCCCATCCATCCATGCAGCGCGGATCTCGCGCCCGCAGCTCACCGAAGCCACCGCCGGCTTGTCGCCCGGGTCGCCGCTCATGACGCCGTGGCGCTGCTCGCGCGCGACCATGCCGTAGAAGCGCCTGTCGGCGCTGACCCAGGGATAGAAGCCGAAGGCGCCCGGGCTGCTGAAACTGCCGTCGCCGACCTGCGGGTCGTCCTCCACCCAATGGCCGAGGCTGTAGTGCCAGCTCTCGGTCTCGGGGATGGGCGTCTTCACGGCCTCGCGCGGGCAGGTCTGCGGGTTGGTGCAGACAGCCTCCTTGCCGAGCCAGGGGCCGAGCTGCAGCTTGCCGTCGAGCAGGGCACGCAGGAAGCGGCTGTAGTCGGCCGCCGAGGTCTTGCCGCCACCGGCGGGTTGAGACTGGCTGTAGTCGAAACGCCAGTCGGCACCCAAGGCGGGCGCAAGCGTCTGCCGCACCGCCATTGCCAGGCCATCAGGGCCCAGCGAGCCCAGGCCCATCAGTACCGCGTGCTTCTGCATATGGCCGCCGTTGTAGTCGAAGCGGCCCTCGGTCGCCGGGTTCTGGCGGCCGCGGCCGTTGATCAGGCCCTCCTGGCAGGCCGCCACGCTCTGGTTGGGCCGGCAGACATGGAAATAGGTGTAGCCGGACTGGAAGTGCAGGAACTTGACGTCCTCGCTTGTCAGCTGGCCCTGGCGGCGCTCGGCGACGAAGGCGCCGTAGATCCATTTCGATGCCGACGCGATCGCCATCTCGGTGCTGCGCTCGGGCGCGTTGTCGCCCGCCTTGCCGCCGACCAGCGGCTGGGTGGCGTTGCCGATCTCCCAGTAGAAGGGTTGGGCGGCCACGCAGGCGGCGGACTTCTCGGCCGTCAGCCGCGCGGCGCCGGCGCGCTGCAGTGGCGTCGGCTCGGCGTGGGCGACGAGCGGGGCTGCGATCAACAGGGCCAGGGGAATGGGGCGCATGGCGTTCTCCGTTTGAGGTGGACCCATGCTGCCCACCGCTGGCAGCGCAAAGGTTGCGGCCCGGGTTGCAGTGCTTGCAGGGTCTGACGCCATCCGCGGCTTGCAAGGATTTGTCATCGTTTTCCGGCAAGGTGGGGGCCGGCCTCCTCCCTAACATCCGGACATGAGTCGCATCCTGATCGCCGACGACGAGGCCGAGTTGCGCGGCCTGCTGCAGCGTTACCTGACCGAGCAGGGCCACGCGGTGCGCGCCGTGCCGGGTGCGGCCGCAGCCGCGCAGCTGCTGGCGCGCGAGCGCTTTGATGTGCTGGTGCTGGACCTGATGATGCCCGGCGAGGACGGCCTGTCGCTGTGCCGCCGCCKGCGCGGCCAGGGCGAGACCATCCCCATCCTGATGCTGACGGCGCGCGGCGACCTCGTCGACCGCGTGCTGGGCCTGGAGATGGGCGCCGACGACTATCTCGCCAAGCCCTTTGCGCCACGCGAGTTGCTGGCGCGCATCCAGGCCATGGTGCGCCGCCAGCAACAGCTAGGCGCCCACCTTGGCCCGGCTGGCGAGGAGGCGGTGTGCTTCGGCGCTTTCACGCTCTACCCGACGCAGCGCCGGTTGGAGCGCGATGGCGCCGAGGTTGACATCAGCACCGTCGAACTGAACCTGTTGCGGGCTCTCGCCAGCCAGCCCAACCGCCCGCTGGGCCGCGAGAAGCTGCTGGTGCTGGCCCATGGCGAAGAGCATGGCGTCAGCGACCGCAGCCTGGACGTGCAGATCATGCGGCTGCGCCGCCTCATCGAGGACGACCCCAGCGCGCCGCGGCACATCCAGACCGTGTGGGGCCTCGGCTATGTCTTCATCGTGGAGCCGGGCGAGCGATGAAGTTCGGCCTCGCCACGCTGTTCGGCCGCAACCTTTGGCTCATCGTCTGCTTGATCGTCGTCGGCCAGATCGTCAATGCGCTGGCCTATCGCGAACTCGTCGCCAAGCCGCGGCTGCGCCAGTCGGCCGAGGCGACGGCGCGCAGCCTGCAGGCCGTGGCCGAAGGATTGCACCTGCTGCCCGAGGAGCAGCGTGCCGGCTTCGTCGCGCGCTTCAATGCCCGCGCGGCCTCGGGCCCGACCGAAGCCATGCCCGAGCGCACCTCGTTGATGGAGCGCGCCTTCCTGGCCGAGCTGGCCGCGCAACTGGGCCAGGCGCCCGCCAGTCTCGAATGGCGGCGTGAAGCCAACGGCCTGATCGCTGTCCACATGCAGTCCTTCTGGCTTGTCGTGCCCTCGGTGCAGCCGGCCCATCGTTTTGCGCGCACCTGGCTGATCGCCAGCGGCGTCAGCGGCGTGTTAGCCCTGCTGGGCGCCTGGCTGATCCAGCGCCGCATCAACCGGCCCTTGCAACGCCTCGTCGATGCCGCCAAGGCCGTGGGCGCCGGCCAGCGCCGCCTGCTGCTGCCCACCGATGGCCCGGCCGAGACGGCGGCGCTCGCACGCGGCTTCAACGACATGGCCGAGGCCCTGGCGCGCGACGAGGAGGAGAGATTGCTGATGCTGGCCGGCCTGTCGCACGACCTGCGCACGCCGCTGGCCAAGATACGCCTCGCCAGCGAGCTGCTGCGCAGTTCCTTCGATCAGGGCGGCCAGGGCGACAAGGAGCTGCTCGACACCCTGGACCGCAGCCTGCACGGCCTGGACGGCCTGCTGACGCAGTTCCTCGACTACGCGCGCGCCGCCCACCCAGCCGAGCGGGAACTGCCGGCCGTGGACATCGAGCTGCGCGAGTTTCTGGCCGAAACGCTGGCACTGGCGCCGGGCCTGCCGCAACCGCTGTTGGCGCAAGGGCAGTCGGTGCGTCGGCGCGCACGGCCGCAGGCGCTGCGCCGCCTCGTGCTCAACCTCATCGTCAATGCGCAGAACCACGGCGCACCGCCCATCGAGCTGGCCTGCGGCGAGGAGGGTGGTGCAGCGTGGATAGAAGTGCGCGACCGCGGCCCCGGCATCGCGCCGGGCCGGGTGGATGAACTCAAGCGCCCCTTCCAGCGTGGCGACGCGTCGCGCGGTGGCAAGCCGGGCTCGGGCCTGGGCCTGGCCATCGTCGAGCGCATCGCGCGTGCCGAAGGCGCTCGGCTGAGCCTGCTGCCGCGCGATGGCGGCGGCCTCGTGGCCCGGGTCAGCTGGCCTTAGCCGCCACGAAACGGTACTCGTGCTGCGCGTCGCGCAGGATCAGCGTCGGCTTCGCAGCCTTGTCGTCGCGCACGAACTCGATGCCGCCGATGCCCGGGTCGATGGTCATATAGCTCTGCGTCCCGTCCTCGTTCTTGCGCAGCGCGACCTCGCTGTTCCAGTGGTCGAACTGGAAGCGCACCTGGCCGCCCTTCTTGCTGACCAGGATGCGGCCCAGCTCGGGGCTCACATAGCTGGTGGCCAGTGGCTTGATCGCGGCGGCGGGAACTGGCAGCGTCAGCAGCTCGCGCAGCTTGGCGGCCTCGGCCTTGCGGTTGGCGATGGAGACCTTGAGCCTGTCGTCGGCTTCCGGTCGACCATCGAACAGCACCTCCAGCAGCTTGCGCTGCAGCGGCCCGCGCAGCAGCACGCCGGCGTCGGCGTTGGTCAGAATGGTCACGCCGATGCCGTACTCGGGCAGCCAGATCATGTTGGAGTGAAAGCCCAGCATGTCGCCGCCATGTGAGGCGACGGTGATGCCGTACTGCTTGTCGACGATGAGGCCCATGCCGTAGGTGACGTCCTCGCCGACCATGACCTGGGGCTTGTAGCGCTCGGCCCAGTTGGCCTCGCCGATCAGCGGCTGGCCTTCGGGTGTCTTGCCTTTGTTGAGCTCCATCAGCACCCAGCGGCTGAAGTCGCGCGGCGTCGTCCACACCGCGCCGGCGGGGCGGGCCGGGATGATGGTGTAGTTCAGGTCCATGCTGGCGCGGCGCGTGCTGCCGTCCAGCGCGTCGCCGTGCGGCATGGCGTGGTTGCCACGCAGCACCTTGGCGTAGTCGAAGGTGGTGCTCCTCATGCCCAGCGGCCCGAACAGCAGCTCCTGCATGGCCTCGTCATAGGCCGCGCCGATCTCCTTGCCGGGCTTGAGCGCGCTGGCCGCGACATAGCCGCCGGCGCCCACCATCAGGTTGCTGTACTGGAAGACCTCGCCGAACTTGCTGGTCGGCTTCATCGCGCCGAGCTGGTCGAAGGTGGAGGTGGCCGGCGCCTTGCCGCTGGCGAACAGCCACTCCAGGTCCTGGCGCGGCATGCCGGTGCAGGCGCACACCAGGTGCTTGACCAGCACGCTCTTGGTGACTTCGGGGTCGGCCAGCTTGAAGCCCGGATAGGCCTCGGCGGCGGGCTGGTCCCAGCGCAGCTTGCCGGCGTCCACGGCGCGGGCCAGCAGCGCTGTCGTCATCGCCTTGGTGTTGCTGGCGGCCATGAAGAGGGTGTCGCCGTCCACCGGGGCGGGCTTGCCCTGTTCGCGCACGCCCAGGCCACCGGCCCAGACGACTTGGTTGGCGTTGATGAAGCTCAGGCCCACGCCGGGCACGTCGAGCTGCTTCATGCCTTCCGCCACAAAGGCCTTGAGCTGCTCGACGCGCTCGGGCGTCAGCGGCTTGGCTGGCTTGCCGGCAAAGCTTTCGCGCTCATAGCCCTTGGGACGCAGGCTGGCGAAGAACTTGCCGACGGGCGCGCCACGCTTTTCCAGCGTGGCCTCTGAGGCCTGCAGCAGCAGCACGACCCAGGCCTTGCCGTCGCCGGTGCTGGCGCGCCGGGCGATGGCCTGCAGCACCAGCTTCTCGTTGGGGGAGGTCTCGTAGTCGTAGACCTGCTGGTCGACCCAGCCATTGCGGCTGGGCCGCGGCGTGGCCAGGCGCAGCGTGCGCTTGAAGCCGGGATCGACCTGGGCCCAGGCCTGGGCGATGGCGTCGGGGGCGTCCTTGGCGGCGGCCAGGTCCACGACGATGACGCTGGCGTCGCCCTCGGGGGCGCTGAACTTCAGCACCGCGCCGGTGGCGCTGGTGGCAAAGGCCTCCGGCGGGGAGTAGGTGTGGCCGGCGGAGGTGGTGTCGGCATTCGCCGCGGCGAAGGCGACGGCGAGCAGGGATGCGATCAGCAGACGGCGCATGGGGGCTCCTGGATGAGGAGCCCGCATGCTAGGGGCTGTTTCAGGGCGCGTTGATCGTCACGGCCACCGTGCCGGCCGTCGTCTGGCCCAGGTTGTCCTTCAGCGTGATGACGAGGTTGCTGCGGCCGGCCACCGGGCTGGCCCAGTTCACCGCGATGCCATTGCTGCTGCCCGAGAAGCTCATGCCGCTGGGGGCGCCGCTGATGCTGATGCTCAAGGACGTAGCGCCCGGCGCCGAGTAGCCAATGGTGGCGGACAGGGCCTTGCCGGCGGTGCCGCTCAGGCTGGTGGTCGTCAGCTTGGGCGCGCTGGTCGTCGTCGTCGTCGTGGTCGTTGAGGTCGACACGCTGGCGCCGCTCAGGCTGGTCAACAGCGCGCTGACGTTGGGCGTGCCCCAGCCGGTCTGGGTGTCATAGCCGGTCTTGGCCGTGCAGTTGGTGCAGCTGCCGTTGCTGCCCGTGGCCACGTCCTTGAAGGCGGCGGCGTAGGTCGTCGGCACAGCGCCGATCTGTTGATACAGGGCGGCGTGCGGCTGGCCGAGCAGGGCCTTGGCTGACGCGGCGCGCATTGCGTTGGCGACGGCCAGCAGGCCGGCCCATTGCGGCGTGGCCAGGCTGGTGCCACCGGCACTGACCCAGCGCGTCGTCGCCGTGCCCGGGCTGATCAGGGCGACGTATTGGCCGGAGTTGGGGTCGGCATTGAAGGCGACGTCGGCGACGGCGCGCTTGGCATAGCCGCCGATGGTGCCGCTCTGGTAGCTGGGCAGGGCGGTATAGGCGCTGGTGCCGCCGCCGGTGCCGCTCCAGGTGGTTTCGCTGCGGGTGCCGCTGCTGTAGCTCAGCGTCGTGCCGCCGACGGCGACGACGCGGGTCGACACCGAGGGCCAGGACACAGCCGCGCCGTCGTCGCCGGTGGCGGCGAGGTAGCTCATGCCGGTGCCGGCGAAGGCGCTGTCGTAGCTCGACGTCCAGCTGCCCTCGGCCGCGCCGAAGCTCATGGACACGACGCCCGCGCCCATCTTGTTGGCCAGCGCGACGGCCTTGGACAGGCTGGCCACGCCGGCGTCGGGGGCTTCGATGAGGACGATGCGGGCCAGCGGTGCGGTGGCGTGGGCCCATTGCACGTCGAGTGCGATCTCGGTGGCCCAGCCGCTGTCGTAGGCCGGGGCGGTGGCGGTCAGGGCGCCGGCGCTGGTGCTGTAGGCGATGACCAGTTCGCAGCTGGTGCTGGACGCGCTGGCCAGCGGCAGGCTGGCATTGGCGGCCAGCGTGCGCGAGGAGCAGGTCGGCAGCGCGAACTTGGCGTTGAAGGCGGCCAGCTCGGCCGCGATGTTGGGGTCGTGCTTGGCGTTGACGATGTAGAGGGTCTGGCCGGCGCCGAGCTGGGCGGCCTGGGCCGCCGTCAGGCCGGCGGTGCTGGCCGGCAGGGCTGGCTGGGCGTAGGCCGCGCGGATCTGGGCCGGCGTGTAGGTCGTCACCGCGGTGGACGATGCCATGGGCGCGGCCTCGCCTGCGCCTGCCGAGAAGGCGCGGGGGCGCATGGTGTCATCCAGGCGGTCGCGCGTCAGGCCCTTGGTGGCGATGCTGGCCAGCGCGTGGCTGCGATGCGGTGCGGCGCCGTTGTCGGGTTCTTCGAGGTCGACGGCGGCAGTGTGGAAGGTCGGCTGCGCGACGACGTTGGCGGCGGCTGCGGCGCCTTCGTCAAGGTCCACGCTCAGATTGATGACCGAGGCCGCCTCGTTGACCTGGACGGTCGGGCTGTCGCTGGCACCGCCACCGCAAGCGGTCAGGGCCGCGGCGGTCAGCAGGCTGAGAGTCCAGGAGAGGTGACGGGTACTGCGCATGGCCGGGTTCTCGTACGAAAGAGGGCCACGCCGATCAAGACCTTGGGTCTTGGCGGCCCCGCTGCCGTGGCACTTGCGTGCTGCAAGTGCTGTAGGCCGGTGGCTTTGCGTCCCCGCCTTTCGACGGGTTTGCCCTCAGGGTTGTGAAACAGGTTCAGTCTAGGCGCCGGGGTGTCGGCACGCGCGCCTCGGTGCGGTGCGTACGTGACTTCTGCCTCGGCGGGCGGCGTGAGCTTTCGACCCCGCCAGTCTGGGTTTCGTGAGTTACTGCCGTGTCGTTGCTTTGTGTCACAGGGGACACAAAAACCAGCTCATGCGGGCGCGATCTCGACAGCGACGCCGGACAGCACGGCGTTGCCCGACAGTGGGTCGCGCGCCGCGTCGTCCAGCAGCTCGTTCATGTTGACGCCGGGCCGCTCGCGCGCCACGCCGAGCACCACGCCGTCCAGGTCATGCCCCCAGCCATGCGGCAGGCTGACGACGCCGGGGCTCATGTCGGCGCTGCGCTCGACGCGCGCGATCAGCTCACCGACCGCGCTCTTGATCTTGGCGAACTCGGCCAGGCCCAGGCGGTCCGCGTCGCCTGGGTTGACCAGCAGCGTGCAGCGGTCCGGGCCCTTGGCCAGCACCGGCAGGTTGTGCATCCAGCTGTTGCCCGAGCGCGTGTCGCGCCGGCCGATGAGGCTGAACTCGGGCGCCGGCTCGGTCTTGACCTGAGCGAGGTCGGCCAGCACCGAGGGCGGCGCCAGTTCGATCTTGCCGCTGGGCGTGCGCAGGATCTCGGGGATGCGGGCGGTCAAGGCGCCGAGGTCGATGCCACCGCCTTCGACCGTGCTGGCGGCCCTGACCTTGGCCAGGTTGATGCCATCCGGCTTGCGGCCGAACTGGTCGCCATAGGGGCCGACGCGCAGTTGCAGGTCGATGAGGCGCTCGGGGCCGCGCCAGGGTTGCAGCGCGGCGAGCACGGCGGGTGTCTGGTCGCCGGCAAAGCGCTTCACATCGGCCTCGATGGCTTCGTCGTCAAGCTGGGCCACGTCCACATCGACGCCGCGGCCTTCGAGCAGGGCGCAAAGGCGCAGGATGGTCTGCCATTCCTGCGGCGTGCCGGCCGGCGCATCGAACACCGGGCCTGAGAAGCGCGCGTGGTTGCGGTGGCTGAGCTGTGGGAAGGCGACGTCGTAGTGCAGATCCTCCAGCGGCGACAGGCCCGGCAGGATGACGTCGGCGTGGCGGCTGGTCTCGTTGACGTAGATGTCCATGCTGAGCATGAAGTCCAGGCTGTCCAGGGCCTTGGCGATGCGCGGGCCACCGGGCGCCGACAGCACGGGGTTGCTGGCGATCGTGATCAGCGCCTTGATCTGGCCTTCGCCTGGCGTCTCGATCTCCTCGGCCATGACGGTGATGGGCAGCTCGCCGAAGACCTCGGGCGCGCCGGACACGCGGCTGTGGCGCCGGCCGGTCGTGATGCCCTTGCCGCTGCCCGGCTTGCCCTGGGTGTTGGGCGCGAAGGCCGCGGCCTTCGCGAACATCGCGCCGCCTTCACGGTCGAGATTGCCGGTCAGCGCATTGATGAGATCGACCAGCCAGGAGTTGACGGTGCCGAAGCGCGTCGTGCAGGTGCCGATGCGGCCATAGACGGCGGCATGCGGCGCGCTGGCGAGCTCGCGGGCGATGCGGCGCTGCGTCTCGGCGGGGATACCGCAGCCCGCAGCCGTCACCTCCGGCGCGAAGGGCAGCACGGCGGCGCGGGCTTCTTCCAGGCCGTTGATGTGCTCTGCCAGGCGGCCGAGCTTCACCAGCCCTTCGTCGAACAGCGTGTGCGCGATGCCGGCCAGCAGCAGTGCGTCGCCACCCGGGTGGATGGCCAGATGCTCGTCGGCCGCCGCGGCCGTCTCGCTGCGGCGCGGGTCGACGACGACGATGCGCCCGCCGCGCGCCCGCATGGCCTTGGCCTTGCCGCGGTAGTCGGGCACCGTCCACAGGCTGCCGTTGCTGATCATCGGATTGCCACCGAGGATGAGCAGGTAGTCGCAGCGCTCGATGTCGGGCAGCGGGATGGACAGCCAGTGGCCGAACATCAGGCCGGCGCTGAGCTGCTTGGGCATCTGGTCCAGCGTCGAGGCGCTGAACGCATTGCGCGTGCCCAGGGCCCGCACGAGGCGCGGCGTGTAGGCCAGGAGGCTCACCTTGTGCGCGGCGGGGTTGCCGATGGTCATGGCCACCGAGTCGGGCCCGTGCTCGCGCCAGACGGGCAGCAGGCGTTTCTCGATCTCGGCAAAGGCCTCATCCCAGCTCGCCGGCACGAACTTGCCGTCGCGCTTGATCAGCGGCGTGCGCAGGCGGTCGGGGTCCTCGTGCAGGTCCTTCAGGCTGACGCCCTTGGGGCAGAGATAGCCATGGCTGAAGACGTCGTTGTCGGCGCCGCGGATGCTGATGACCTTGGCGCCCTCGGTCTTCACTTCCAGGCCACAGCAGGCCTCGCACAGGGGGCAGATGCGGTAGTGGCTTTCGGGCATGGCTGGTCTTTCGTGGTTTGCGGCCGATTCTGCGGCGCGAAGACTAGCCCTGGCGTCAACCCGGCGACATGACCCGACAGGTCATTGACCGCGCGGCGCCAGGTCCTCGAGGGGCTCCACTCCGCGCTTCACGACGCCGGCCAGACGATCTCGCGCCCGTCACTGCTCCGCAGCGTCCAGACGCCGGCGTCGATCCCGGCCCGCAGTTCCCGGAAATCCGGGTGCTCACGGGCTCTTCGCGCATCCGGGTCGGTGATGCCGACCCAGAGGTCACGGCCGCTGGCCTTGGCGACGTAGAGACATTGGTCGGCCAGCGCCACGGTGTCGTTCCAGTCCGCCGGCGCGGCGCCCTCGACATCCTGTCGCAGGGGGTGGCAGGCGTAGCCGATGGAGCAGGTCTTGCGCAGCACCTGGCCATCGTCCAGCACGAAGTCGTGGGCGGCGATGCTGGCGCGCAGTCGCTCGGCCAGTACGTGGATCTCACCGGCATTGGCCTGGCGGGCGAAGACGAGGAACTCCTCGCCACCCCAGCGCACGAGGGTGTCGGACTCGCGCAGCTGCCGTTGCAGCACGGTGGCGCACTGCCTGAGCACCGCGTCGCCAGCCGCGTGGCCGTGCACGTCGTTGACGGCCTTGAAGTGGTCGATGTCGATCATCATGAAGACGACGTCGGCGTTGGCCGGCGCGTCACCCGCGTTGGCGCGCAGGCGCCGTGCCTGCGCCAGGTCGTCCTGCACGCTGCTGACCAGGTGGCGGCGGTTGCGCAGGCCGGTCAGGGGGTCCGAGAACGCCATATCGCGCATCGCCTGGTAGGCCCGCTTGACGTGATGGCGGCTGACGGCCGCGACGATGGCCGCCGCCAGCCCGGCCACGGCGGCCAGCGCCAGCAGCCAGTGGAAGCGTTGCTGATACTGCTGCTCATGCTCCAGCGCTTGGATCTGACGCTGGCGCTTGTCGGCCTCATAGGCGGCCTGCGCCTCGGCGATGCGCTTGTGGTCGGCGGCCTTGCGCACCTCGTCGCTCAGGCGCTTGAACTGCATCGCCGCCTCGTAGGCTTGCGGGTAGTCGTGGGCGAAGGCCAGCTCCTCGGCCAGCAGGCCCTGGACGTCAGCCGCGTTGGTGGCCATGCCGGGTGTGGCGGTGAAGGCGGCGATGGCCTTGCGTATCCAATCGAGGCCGCCGGGCCGCCCCAGCCGGTTCAGGGCAATGCCCTTGTTGACCCAGCAGATCCACAGTGACTCCTTGTCGCCGGTGCGTTCGACGAGGGGCATGGCCTCCTCGGCATAGCTCAGCGCGGCGCGGTAGTCCTTCTTCTGCAGGGCGACGTCGGCCAGGTTGGTCGCTGCGACGGCGAGGTTGTAGTTCCTCAATTCGTCCCGCGCGGTGGCCCGGGCCTTGAGCAGCGCCTCGTGCTGTTCGTCGGGGCGCCCGAGCAGGCCGAGAAAATAACCCTTGCGCAGGTAGTAGCTGGACAGGGCGGAGCGATCCCCTGCGGCCTCCGAGACGTCGATGGCCCGTTGCACCGTGCGCAACGCTTCGTCGACGCGACCGGAACGCGAATGCACGAGGGCCATGTAAGTCAGCGCCTGCGCGAACTCGTAGACGGCGTCGGGGCGCTCATCGAGGATGCGCAAGGCCTGCGTCAACAGCTCCGTGGCCTCGGGCAGCCGGCCGACGCCGAACGTGGCCATGCCGGCAAGCCGCCAGATGTCCGCCGCTATCAGGCGCGCGTCGGCATCCGCTGCGTCCCTCGCCAGCGCTGGCAGCCGGGGCGCGACGCGCTGGTAGCGCTTGAGCACGTCATCGTGGCGGTGCGCATCCACCAGCGCCATCATCTCCAACCGGTCGAAATGCAGCCGTTCCTGCTCGTCGCGGGCCTCCCGCCGGCCGATGCCGGCCTGGGCGACGGCCTCCTCCGTCCGGTCCAGGCGCTCCAGGTCGCGCACCAGGCGCGTACGCAGCCAGCGGCGATCCTCGGGCGCCAGCCCGGCTGCGGCGAGCGCCTGTTGGGCCAGTGCTATCGAAGCGGCAGGCCGCCGGCGATCGTCCGCGGCGATCCTGGCCTTCAGCTCGGCGATGTCCAGGGCGGGCGCCTGGGCACCGGGAGCGGAAGCCGCACTTGCCGCCGCAGGCGCCTGAGCCAGGCCGGCGACCGGCATGCCGAAGGCCGTGCATCCGGCCAACACGGCGGCCGCAAGCCGCGCAGCGGATCGCATCGCAGTCCTTCCGATGCGAGACCGGTCCGTTCGAAGATGTCTTTGCGCCATAGCCGGCGAATGCGCGCCCTCGATGCCTTGGGCTGCCCCGCTGGGAGAGTCTATGGTGCCGCCCGCCGCCGCGCACCGCTGCCGTTGTCTTTGGAAAAAAGGATGCGTGCAGCTTTCCTCGCGCGGAACGCCCCTGAGCTACCAGTTGCCGATGGCCGGGTTCTCGTAGCTGAACTCGTTGGGCACGCCGGCGTCGAAGTTGGTGTACGAGAAGGACATGCTCATCTCCAGCGACGACACCTGGTGCCACCAGCCCAGCGGCAGGAAGAGGGTGTCGCCGGGCTCCAGCACCGTCTCCAGCACGACGGCCTCGCGCAGCCGCGGGTAGCGGTTGTAGTCGGGGGCGTCGAGGTCGATGGGGCTGTAGACGCCCATGCGGTTGTAGAGCAGGGGCGTCTGCAGCGGCGACACGAAGCGCCAGCGCTTGCGGCCGACCACCTGCGTGTGGAAGAGCATCAGCGTGTCGTGATGCAGCGGCGTGCGCGTGCCGGCCGGGCCGAACCAGAAGGAGGCGGCGGTGTGCAGCAGGGCCGGGTCGCAGATGGGCGGCATGCGGCCGATGTCCTGCAGCAGCGGCATGAACTCGGGCCGGCGCAGCATCTCGTCGTTGGCCGTCAGGTAGTGGTCGTTGGTGGCGCCGCCGCTGACGACGAGGTCGGCGAACTCCGAAACCTTCATGCGCTGGCGCAGTTTTTCCTTGTTCTGCTCGAACAGCGTGTCGGTGTTGCGGCCCACCTGCACGTCGACCTCGAGATGGCCGAAGCGCTTGCTCAGGTCGGCCGGCGACCAGCGCTTCATGGCCGGCCAGTCCTCGGCCACGTCCGTCAGCACGACGGGCCGGCAGCCGTAGACATACTTCTCCAGGAACTCGTCGCGCACGACGCCGCGGCGCTTCTCGACGACGGCATAGCCCGGGTCCTGCTGCCAGACCTTCTGCAGGTTGTTGCAGACCGACTCCAGCTTGCGCAGCATCTGCTGATGGCGGCGCGCGGCCTGGAAGACCGGGTCCTGGTCGATCTGGCCTATGGCGGCGGCGGCGGTCTCGGTGTCCTGGCCGGCCGTGACCATGGTGTCCAGCATGGAGGCGGGCGCGCAGTCCCAGAGCCGGTTGTCAGCCAGCCACAGCAGCCAGTCGGGCGACAGGTCGAGCAGGGCCGCAGGGCGGGGCCGGGGCGGAGGCTTGATCGGGGAGAGCGTCATGGCGGCAAGGGGTGTTGATGGCCAGCGAGCGGCATTGTGGGGCCGCCGAAACTGGTATGGCCGCGAGGTCCTAGGGGAGGGCCCGGACGATGCGCTCCACCACTTGGCGGCCGGCCAGTGTCCATGGCGCGATGAGTTCAAAGTGGCCTGCATCGTCGAGCGTGACGACCTCCACCTTGTCGCCCAGTGCAGCCGCCTTGGCGCGGTAGTCGTCGCTGGCGGCGGGCGGCACGATGCGGTCCTGCGCGCCCTGCATCAGCGTCTGTGGCAGGTGCAGCGGCAGCAGGGCCAGTGGCGAGGTGTCCTGCAGCAGGGCTGGGGTCGGCGCACCGCCCAGCAATTGATCCACCGACGCGCCGCAGAGCTTGGTGCGCGACGCAAAGGCCAGGTCGGGGATGCCGGCCACGGCGACAACGGCGGGAATGGGCAGGGGCGCCTCGGCCTTCAACGGGCCTGCGGTGATTCGCGGCCTGGCGGCGGCCCACAGCGCCAGGTGCCCGCCGGCCGAGTGGCCGGTGGCGACGAGGCGCTTCAGGTCCAGCGGGTAGCGCTGGGCCAGCACGCGCAGCCGGTCTGTGCCGCGGGCCACGTCATCGAAGCTGCCGGGATAGCCGCCGCCCGCATGGCCGACGCGGCGGTAGCTGATGCTCCACACGGCCACGCCGGCGGCGCGCAGCGCATCGGCCTGGAAGGCCAGCAGCTCGGGCCCCGGCAGGCTGGACTGCCAGCAGCCACCATGGATCATCAGCGCCACCGGGTGCGGGCCTTTTCCCTTGGGCAGCCACAGCTCGCCGAACTGCTGCGGCGCATCGCCATAGGCCAGGCGCATATCGGGCTGCGGGCGGTCGGGCCGGTCGAGGATCTGCAGGAAGCTCAGCGTCTGGGCGGACGCCGACAGAGCGATGGGCAGCACGAGGCTCATCAGCAGGCGCGGGATCAATCGCATGGTTGCAGCCAGTCTTGCAGTTGCTTCAGTACTGCGGCATCGGTCTGGAGGGCCAGATGGCCCAGGCCGGTGAAGAGGGCGGTGTCGGTGAAGGCCAGGCGGCGGGCCGGCGAGCGGTGCTGGCCCAGCGCGCTGGCCACGGGCACGAGGCCATCGCCCAGCCAGCGGGCGGGCGAGCCGCTGGGCTTTTTGGAGGTCGTCGCCGCCACGGCATAGCAGGCCACGCCTTCCGGCAGCGGCAGCACGCTGGCCTTGCCGGCATCGGCTTCGATCAGGCTGGCATGGCGCAGGTCGCGGATGCCGGCGCTGCGCCGCGCGGCCAGCAGGGCCAGCGGGCGCGAATAGGCGCTGACGTTGAGCAACTGCTGCACCTGCTGGCCACCGCGTTCCAGCGGCGCGCCCTGGTGTGGCGTGCCCAAGGTGACGAGGCATTGCAGGCGCTTCAGCCAGCGCCGTCGTCCGGCTTGCGCGATGGCGCTGCGGATCACCAGGCCGCCCATGCTGTGGCCGAGCAGCGTCAGCGGGCCAGGCACGTCGTCGAGCAGCTGGGCGAGCTCTTTGCCATTGCGCCAGATGGGGCGGCCGCTGTTGTAGCGCAGGCCCAGCGGCTGGTAGCCGAGGGCGGCCAGCGCGGCGGGAAAGTCGGCGCCGTCGCGGCGCCATTGCGCCTCGTTCATGCACAGGCCGTGCAGCATGACGAGAGGCGGGCCGGTGGCGCCGTCGACCAGCGGGCGCAGGCTCATCGTCGTGGCCAGCGGGTTGGCGGCGTCCTCGAGGTAGTCGCCCAGCACGCCGTTCAAGGCGGCCTGCACGGCGTTGGCGCGGTCGGCGTCGGCTTGTCCGATGAGTGGGGTCAGCGCGCCGAGCGCCAGGTCGAGGCCACCGCCGACCAACTGGGTCACGCCGCGCACGCTGCGGTAGACAAGGCCGGTGATGCCGGAGGTTCTCTCGCGCTGCTTGGTCAGCGGCAGTCGTGAGATCTCGGCATGCATGGCCTCGACGAGATTCGTCACGCCAGTGGTGGCGTCGATGGCGAGGCGGCTGGCGCCGCGGAGCTGCTGGGGGCTGGGCATGACCCATCATGCCCGCGTTGTGTTGTGTGGGATGCTTTTGCTGCGGTCCTCATGACTCGCGTGCAGTGCCGCGGGAATCCGCCCCGCGAGGGCGGGTAACTTTTCTCTGACGCGCCAGAGAAAAGTCACCAAAAGAGGAGCGCTCAATGCAATCCGCACTCGAGCGGGATGAGGCGCTCGCGTTGCTCGAACCGGGCCGCACCTCGACGCGAACCGCTGCGCTCTCGCCCACCACTTGTCCAGACCACCGCAGCTCGGACCTTCACGCCGCTTAAGTCGCGGCTGCACGCCGGCGCCCGGCAAATACCGAACAGCCGCGCCGCTCGGGCGGCGCTGCATTGGGCTGTTTTCGCGCGCCGCTGGTGGCGGCGCCGCGATCGTGTGCGGTTCAGGGCCTCTTCTTTGGTGACTTTCTTCTGGCCCCGCAGAAGAAAGTTACCCGGCCGCCGGGACGGACTCCCGGCAATGCATCGAGCAACAGCGCTCTACGCAAAAGCAACCCAACCAAACCAAACCTCACATCTGCCTGAACAGATGCGCACAACTCTCCGCCACCAACAGCATCTCGGTGCCGTGCTTCAACTTGATCTGCATGCGCCCCCGAAAGTCCCGGCTGACTGACGCGATGGAGTTCACGTTGACCAGCGTCGAGCGGTGTATCTGCCAGAACTGCTGCGGGTCGAGCTCGTCGATGAGCTCCTTCAAAGGCTTGCGGATCAGCGCCTCGCCGTCCTTCAGCCCCAGCCGCGTGTACTTGTTGTCGCTCTGGAAGAACATCACTTCGTCGACGGTGATGAGGCGCAGCGTCTGGCCCACCGACGCATTGATCCAGCGCAGCGGCGCCCGCGCCGCCGAGGGCGTGGCCGCGGGCCGGGCAACGAGTTCATCCAGCACGCCCCCCAGCTGGGCCGGTGCCTGGCCCAGCCGCGCCTTCAGCCGCGAGATGGCCGTGAACAGGCGCGCGCCGGCCAGCGGCTTGAGCAGGTAGTCGACGGCGCCCTGGTCGAAGGCGGCGATGGCGTACTGGTCGTAGGCGGTCACGAAGACGACATGGGCGCGGCCATTGACCTGGCGGGCCACGTCGATGCCGGTGGCGCCAGGCATTTCGATGTCGAGGAAAAGGATGTCGGGCTGGTGCCGGTCCAGCAGGCGCAGCGCCTCCAGCCCATCGGCCGCCTCGCCGACGATGCTGAGCTCAGGCCACAGCTTGCCGAGCTGCTCGACGAGTTCGCCGCGCAGCGCGGCTTCGTCCTCGGCCACCACAGCCGTGGGTGCAAAAAGGCTCATGCGGGTAAGTCCAGGATGAATTCGGTGCGGTCGGCGCTCGTGCGGCAGAGCAGTTTCGCGCCGAGCACGGCCAGGCGCTCGCGCAGTGAGGCGAGGTCGGCGTCATCGCTGCACAGGCCGTCCTGGTCGAAGCCCAGCGTGATGCTGCCATCGACCCGCAGCCAGCAGTTCCTGGGGTGGCCCAGGCGCACCGCCCGCTGCACCAGCGGCAGCAGCAGCATCGGCGGCAGTTGGGTGGCGCCGCGCGAGCCCAGCTCGCAGTCGAAGGCGGGTGGGTCGCCGTTGAGGTCGCGCAGCAGGTCGAGGTAGCTGGCGATCAGCTCGGCCTCGCCGCCGAGCGTCGCGCCGGCATCGCGAAGCCGCGGCAGGGCCACGCGCAGGTGGCGGATCAGCCGCTCCAGGCGGGCACTGGCGGTCGTGTCTTCGCGGCCATAGGCCTGCTCGACGGAGACGAGGGCGTCGAACAGCAGGGCCGGATCGACCTGGGCCTGCAGCGCGGCCAGGCGCGAGGCCAGCGCATGGCGGCGCAGCTGGCTGTGCTCGCGCAGCAGATCCTGGGCGGCCTGGTCCTGGCGGCGCCGCAGCGTGCGGAACTCCAGCACGCCGACGATCATCAGCGCCGGCATGAAGACCCACAGCGTGTCGCCCACGATGGCGTTGATGCGGAACAACGAGCATTTCATCTTGCCGTGGGTCTGGGCATAGACGTCGCACAGCGACGGCCAGGGCAGGGCGCCAGCCAATGGGTAGATGACGCCCATGGACAGCACCGCGCCCAGGGCCGTGGCCGCCACGAGGCGCTGGCGCCGCGCCGGGTGCGCCGGGTGGCTGCGCGCGGCCGGCAGCCAGCACAGCAGCAGCACGGCGCAGCTGACCAGGGGCAGGCTCAGCTGGCGGGCGATCACCGGCAGCAGCTGGTCGCCGACGCGCAGCTCCAGCAGGGAGGTCAGGTCGATGGCGCCGAAGAGCAGGCCGGCGCTGACGAAGACCAGGGCTTCAGGCCAGCGCAACGAGCGCCAGGATTGCCAGACATGCCGGATCATCTCGTGGACTCCAGCTGCTTTCGCGGGCCGAGCGCTGGGCCGCTCCCGAGCCGGCCCGTCTGGCGATGTGCTTGCCCGTTGATCCGGCAAGCATCGCCGTCCCCTCGGGGGCTGAGGCCGGACAGGGCAAGTCCTGAGGACTTGTCGTGCCAGCCGAAGAGCAGCCGCTCCGTCGGCTGCGCGGTCTGCAAGACCGGCTGGGCCTGCCCGTGTGCAGCGGCGCAGGACTGGACGAGGGGCAGCTTCATGCCAGGGCCTCTGACGGCAGGTGCACGCGGGCAATGACGCCGCGCGGCTGGGCGGCCTCCAGCTCCAGCGTGGCGGCGTCGCCAAAGCGGCCGGCGAGCCGGGCCCGGGTGTTGGCCAGGCCCACGCCAGCGCCGCCACTGGCCGAGCCAAAGCCCTGGCCGTTGTCGGCCACCTCGACGGTCAGGCCGCCATCGGCCGCATGGCTGGCGCGGATCACGATGCGCCCGCCCTCGGGCAGGGGCGAGAGACCGTGCTTGATGGCGTTCTCCACCAAGGTCGGCAGCACCAGCGTCGGCAGGCGGGCCTCCAGCAAGTCGGGCGCTGCGGTGATGTCGAAGGTCAGTCGCTCGCCCATGCGCATCTGCAGGATGGCGAGGTAGTGGCGCACCAGCTCGAGTTCGTCGGCCAGCGTGGACTCATGCCGGCGCATGCCGGGCAGGGCGGCGCGCAGATAGGCGATGAGAGCCACCAGCATGTTGCGGCCGCGCTCGGGTTGGGTCTCGTACAGGCGCTTGACGTTGGCCAGCGTGTTGAACAGGAAGTGGGGTTCGATCTGCGCGTTCAGCGCCGACAGCTGGGCCTCGGTCTGCTGGGTCTTGAGGGCCTCGCGCTCGCGGAACAGGCGGGTCAGCTCATCGCGGCCCTGGCGCTGGGCGCGGCTGACGAGCAGCAAGGCATAGGCGATGCCGCCGAGCAGGGCCCACAGCGAGATGGTGGAGATGACCCAGCCGGCCTTGACCTTGTTGCTGGGGTCGCCCATGGAAGAGACCGCATAGCGCAGCCAGGTGCCCAGGGCCGCACCGAGGCCGACGGCCAGGGCCTGCACCGTCAGCGCGGCGGGCAGCTTCCAGCGCCGGCCGGCCAGCAGGGCCTCGGCCAGGCCCACCATCAGCAGCAGGGAGAGGCCGGTCAGCAGGCATTGGCGGCTGAAGCGGATCAGATCGAAGAGGGCTTCGTCCAGGCCGCCATCGCCTTCCCCGAACCAGGTCAGCGCGCGCGAGATGGCATAGAGCAGGCAGAAATAGTAGACGCCGGCCAGCATGCGCAGATTGCAGACACGGCGAAAGGCTTGCAGCGGGCTGAGGTCCTCCATTCGGGCGATTCTCGGTGGGCCACCGCCGCCCGGGGTGGGATGCGACGAACTGGCCTCAGGGGCTGCCGGCTGCGGCAATCAGCGCCTTGAGTTCACGCTCCGACGCCAGCGGGTCGCCGAGGTTGACCTCGATGAGGCGGCGCAGATGGGTGATGGACTCGATGTCGATGCTGCGGCACAGCACGCCGGCGTGGCTGCCTTCGACATGAGCCAGCTCGCCGGCCATGGAGATGACGACGTCAGCCGTGGCCCCCGCCCCGAGAGGCAGTTTCACCAGGCAGGGCATGCCGACCTGGGGCGGGTGGCCGGTCGGCAGTTGCAGCAGCACGCCCTTCAGCGAGATGTCGAGCACCTGGCAGAGCAGATGCTCCTGGGTCGTGATCAGCTCGGCGCCTGAGGCGAAGGCGACGCGGGCGAATTGGCGACGTTCGTTGCTGATGATGATCTCCCGGCGGCGGAGGCGATGAACCTCGGCTGATCCTAGACGAAAGGCTCCAGCGCAGCACTGCTGCTGAAGACGGTGCTGTGGTCCACGGCCTGCTGCAGCCGGTCGGGCGCCAGCGAGGCCAGGCCCATGGCCTCCAGCATGAACCAGGCGGCGCGCAGCAGGGCGACGATCTCGTCGCGCGTGCCGTCGACCTCGACCGGGGAGTCGTCCCAGCTGCGGTCCTGGGACTGGCGCGGCGCGACGACGGCCGGCCGGTGGGCGCGGGCGATACGGGCCAGCAATTCGCGGGTGTCGACCGTCGCGCTGGGGGCGTCGATGAGGCGCACCAGGTCGCCCAGCTGCTGCTCGGCCGCGGCGGCCAGCAGGCGCGCGGCCTGGTCGGCGCCGCCCGCCAGATAGAGGCCGGCCGCGAGGTCGGCGTATTCGAGGGCGGCGGAGAGCCGCTGGAGGTCGGGATTGGACGACATGACCATCGAGTCTAGGTTGTGTGCAGGGGCAACGGGCGGCCAAACTTCACGCTGCTTTGTTTATGCTGACCCCTCAATGAGGGCCCTCAGGAGCGCTGCAGTGATCGATAGACGCCAGCATCTGCAACACCTCGCCGCCCTGGCGTCCGCAGCGGCCTTGCCTGCCTTTGCCGCGGACGACAAGGACAGCACCTATGACGAGGAGTCCGTCCTCAAGGCTGCAACCGATTTCTTCGGCCAGACGACGGAAGGCCTGGCCAAGGTCATCGAGAAGGCCTTCAAGGAGCAGGGCCGGCCCAATGCCTACATCAGGGGCGAGGAAGCCAGCGGTGCGGTAACCGTCGGCCTGCGCTATGGCGACGGTGAACTGCTGATGAAGGGCGGTGGGTCGTCCAAGGTCTATTGGGCCGGCCCGTCCATAGGCTTCGACGTCGGCGGCAATGCGTCCAAGGTCTTCACGCTGATCTACCACCTGCCCAAGGCCAGCGCCATCTACCAGCGCTTCCCGGGCGTGGACGGCAGCCTCTACTACATCGGTGGCGCCGGCATCAACTACCAGCGCCTGAAGGGCATCACGCTGGCGCCCATCCGCCTGGGCGTGGGCCTGCGCGCGGGGGCCAGCGTCGGCTATGTCCATTACCGGCGCGAGAAGAGCATCAATCCGTTCTGAGCGTCCGCGCCGGCAGGCGTAGACTGTATTTTTGTACAGCATTTTCCGGGGCCTAGTGTGAGCACCACCAACGAACTGTCCGTACAGGACATCTCCAGCGAAGTCCTCATCGAGAAGTACGCCAAGGGGGGCGAGCAGACACCCGACGAGCTGCGCGAACGCGTCGCCCGGGCCCTCGCCCAGGCCGAGAAACCCGCCGACCGCGCGCGCTGGGCGGCCGCCTTTCTCGAGGCCCAGCAACGCGGCTTCGTGCCGGCCGGCCGCATCATGTCCGCCGCCGGCACCGAGCTGTCGGCCACCCTCATCAACTGCTTCGTGCAGCCGGTGGGAGATTCCATCGCCACGCCCGAGGACGGCGTGCCCGGCATCTACACGGCGCTGACCGAAGCCGCCGAAACGATGCGCCGCGGCGGTGGCGTCGGCTACGACTTCAGCCGCATCCGCCCGCTGGGCGCCTGGGTGGGCTCGACGCGCAGCCACGCCTCGGGCCCCATCAGCTATATGCGCGTCTTCGACCGCAGCTGCGAGACGGTGGAAAGCGCCGGCAGCCGCCGTGGCGCGCAGATGGGCGTGCTGCGTTGCGACCACCCCGACATCGAGGCCTTCATCCACGCCAAGGACCAGGGCGATTTGCGCAACTTCAACATCTCCATCGGCGTGACCGACGCCTTCATGGAGGCGGTGCAGGCCGACGGTACGGTGGAACTCGCCCACCGCGCGCAACCGAGCGCCGAGCAGATCGAAGCCGGCGCCTACCAGCGCGGTGACGGCCAATGGGTCTACCGCAAGGTGCGCGCCCGCGAGCTGTGGGACCAGGTCATGCGCTCCACCTACGACCACGCCGAACCGGGCGTGCTCTTCCTGGACCGCATCAATGCCGACAACAACCTGCACTACTGCGAGACGATTGCGGCGACCAACCCATGCGTGACCGGTGACACGCGGTTGGCCACCCAGCACGGCCTTGTGCCCATCGCTTGGCTGCAAGCCAATGGCGCAGCGTTGGACTGCACGGTAGACCGACGCGCGCTGGGCGCCGAAGAGCGCGGCACCGTGGTTCGCCCCGCCGTGCCGGCCTTCCTGAGCGCCGGGCAGGCCGAGGTCTTCAAGGTCACGACGGCAGAAGGCTATGAGATCAAGGCCACGGCCTGGCATGAGTTCTACACAGCACGCGGCAAGCTCAAGCTGTCCGAGTTGAAGCCGGGCGACGAGCTGTGGGTGCAGTCCGGCAAGGGCCAGTTTGGTGCCCAGGGCAGCGAGGCTCTCGGCACCCTGCTCGGCCTGATCACCGGCGACGGCCATTTCACGAACCGCGGCAAGGGCGAGCAGGCCGCAGTCGTCAACCTGTGGAACGAAGAGCGCCAGCTCGCCGACGGCATCGCCAGCTTCGTCAACACCTTGATTGCTGGCATCGCCCAGGCGCCGCGTGAGTACCACGTCAAGCCGGTCGCCATTGCCGAACGCAATCTGGTGATGATCCGCTCCATCATGCTGGCCCGCGTGCTGGACGGCTATGGCTTCAACGCGAAGACCAAGCTGGCCGTGCCCGAAGTCGTCTGGCAGGGCAGCGAGGACTGCATGCGCGGCTATCTGCGCGGGCTGTTCCAGACCGACGGCACGGTCAATGTGTCGTCGTTCAGCCAGAGCTGCTCGGTGCGGCTGTCGTCCCTTCATCGGCGTCTGCTGCAGGACGTACAGGTGCTGCTGGCCAACTTCGGTGTGTTCTCTCGTATCCATGAACGGCGTCAGGGCGGCGCGCGCAGCTTGCCGGACGGCTATGGCGGCCGGCGCGACTATCTTTGCCAGACGCTGCACGAACTCATCATCGATGGCGAGTCGCGCGAGGCTTTCATGCGCGAAGTCGGCTTCCTGCTGCCAGCCAAGCGTGAGAAGTACGAGGCCTGGGTTCATGGCAAGGCATTGCTGAAGAGCCAGCGCTTCGCAGCGAAGATCGCGTCCATCGAAGCAGTCGGTGTCGAGCCGGTCTACGACACGACCCAGCCCGACGGCAACACCGTCATCTTCAATGGCCTGGTCACTGGGCAATGCGCTGAACAGCCCTTACCGCCCTACGGCTGCTGCTGCCTTGGCTCCATCGACCTGACGCGCTTTGTGCGCGACCCCTTCTCGCCCAAGCCGGTGTTCGACGAAGCCGGCTTTGCCGAGGTCGTGGCCGTCGCCACGCGCATGCTCGACAACGTGCTCGACGTGACGCCGTGGCCTTTGCCCGCGCAGGCGCAGGAGGCGAGCAACAAGCGCCGCGTCGGCCTGGGTTTCACGGGCCTGGGCGATGCCCTCGTCATGCTGAACCTGCGCTACGACACGCAGGCCGCGCGCGACATGGCCAGCCATATCAGCGAGCTCATGCGTGATGCGTCCTATGCCGCGTCCAGCGATCTCGCCGCCGAGCGTGGCAGCTTCCCCCTCTTCAATGCCGACCTCTATCTGTCCGGCGGCAGCTTCGCGTCGCGCCTGCCGCAGGGGCTGAAGGACAAGATCCGCTCGCAAGGCCTGCGCAATTCCCACCTGCTGTCCATCGCGCCCACCGGCACCATCAGCCTGGCCTTTGCCGACAACGCGAGCAATGGCATCGAGCCGGCCTTCTCCTGGACCTACACGCGCAAGAAGCGCCTGCCGCAGACCGAGGGCGGCGGCTTCAAGGAGTACCAGGTCGAGGACCATGCCTGGCGCCTGTATCGCCACCTGTTCGGCGCCGATGCGCCGTTGAGTGAGGCCTTCGTCACCGCGCTGGAGTTGAGTGCGGCCGACCACGCCTCCATGGTCGCGGCCGTCGCGCCCTATATCGACACGTCGATCAGCAAGACGGTCAACGTGCCGGCCGACTATCCCTACGAGGACTTCCAGGACCTCTACATCCAGGCCTGGCAGAGCAAGCTCAAGGGTTTGGCCACCTACCGGCCCAACAGCGTGCTCGGCTCGGTGCTCAGCGTGACGCCGGAGGTCAAGCAGCCCGAGCCCCTGCGGGCCGATGTGGATGGCACCAACCAGCGCCTGCGCGTCGAGCGCCTGCCCAATGCCGTCGTTGCGTCGCTGCGCTGGCCCGGCCGCCCCGAGATGCCCGGCGGCAACCCAGCCTGGAGCTATCTGATCCAGCACCCGCATGGCGACTTCGCCCTCTTCATTGGCGAGCTGCCGCTGGACGGCCCGGACGGTGGCCTGTTCGGCCGCAACCTGCCCTTCGAGGTCTGGGTGAATGGCGCCGAGCAGCCGCGCGGCCTGTCGGCCCTGGCCAAGACGCTGTCCATGGACCTGCGCACCAACGACGCTGCCTGGCTGCGCCTCAAGCTCGACGCGCTCGCCACCGTTGCTGAGGAGCGTGCCTTCGAGATGCCCATGCCGCCCAGCGGCGAGAAGCGACTCTTCCCCGGCGTCGTCGCCGCGACGGCTGCCGTCATCCGCTGGCGCTGCGAGCAACTCGGCGCCCTGCAGGAGGGCGGCGCCACGCCGGTCGTGGATGCCATGTTCAGCCGCAACGAGCCGCGCACCGGTGTGTCCGGCACGCTGGCCTGGGCGGTGGACGTGGACAACCCGGCCACCAACGAGCAGTTCACGCTGACGCTGAAGGAAGTGGTGCTGCCCACACCGGACGGTGGCAGTGTCACGCGCCCCTGCGCCATGGGTTTCTCGGGCAACTACCCCAAGGCCCTGGACGGCCTGGCGCGCCTGCTGTCGCTGGACATGCGCGTGATGGACCCGGGCTGGATCGCGATGAAACTGCGCAAGTTGCTCAATGTCGGCGAGCCGCTGGGCCATTTCATGGCGCCGGTGCCGTCATTGAGCGGTGAACGCCGCCAGCAGATCTGGCCGTCCACCGTGGCCTATGTGGCCCGCCTCGTCATCCACCGCTACGCCATGCTCGGCATCCTCGACGAAGCTGGCCAGCCGCTGACCGACATGGGCCTGCTGCAGACGCCGGCGCCCAAGCTCGCCGCGGCCGCCGGCACGCTGCAGGTCCAGGCCGGCAAGCCCTGCCCGGAGTGCGGCAACGCGACCATGATCCACAAGGATGGCTGCGATTTCTGCACGGCCTGCGGCTATGTGGGCCAGTGCGGCTGAGGGGGCGGTGATGCACCAGGGTTCCTGCCACTGCGGCGCCGTCCGCCTGACCTTGCCGTCCACGCCGACCGTGGCCACCGATTGCAACTGCTCGCTGTGCCGCCGGGTCGGCGGCATCTGGGCCTATTTCGAGTTCGGCACCGTGGCCATCACGGGCCACCCGGAGGCGACGATGGCCTACGTCTGGGGCGACAGGACCTTGCGGACCATTCGCTGCGCCACCTGTGGCTGCGTCACGCACTGGGAGCCCGTGGAACCGACCCCCGGCGGCAAGCACGGCGTGAATCTGGCGAACTTCGACCCGGCGCTGGTCGCCGCGGTGAAGGTGCGCAAGTTCGATGGGGCCGAGACCTGGCGCTTCTTCGACGAGCTCGGCGGCGCCTAGGACGCAGTCGGGCGGCGTGGCATGTGGTGGCTTGACGTGGGTCAAGCCAGGCAGCATCCGCTGGCAACCGGCTGGCTCAGGCCTGCAGCAACAGCTGTCGACGGTCCGCGCTCCTCAGCCGGCGCGGCGAACAGCCGAACTCGCGGCGGAAGGCCTTGTTGAAATTCGACAGATCGGCCCAGCCGGTGTCGTAGGCCACCTCCGTCACCGGCTGGCGCGTGTCGCGCAGCAGCCGCAGCGCATGCATCAGCCGCATGCGCATCAGGTACTGGTGCGGCGTCACGCCGATGGCTTGGCGAAACACCCGCAGCAGATGGAAGGGGCTCAAGCCGGCGACCTCGGCGACCTCATCCAGGGTCAGTACTTCGGCGCTGCGCGTCTCGATGCAATGCGCCGCCGCGCGTGCGCGCTCGTCCTGCCGCGGCAGGGCGGCCGGCGCCTCGCCGTCGACCAGGGCGCGCTGCACCTGCGCCACGATGGCCAGGGCCGCCTCCTCCAGCGCAAAACCCTCGTCACCGTCGGCGGCTAGCCCATGGAAGATCCCCGCGACGCGCGGCAACGGTGGCAGGCAGGCCCGGGTGAAGTGGCCCGGCCGCCGGGCGACACCGAGGGCGCCCAACGACTCCTCCAGCAGGGCCGGCGACAGCGACAGCACCGTGCAGTCGTCCCCTGAGCCATCGCTGTCCTCGTGCGAGCAGGCGTAGCCCTCGCCGACGTTGCCCAGCATCAGCCAGCCTGCGCTCAGCAGGGCCCCGCCGGCGCGGGTGCGATAGGTGAACTGGCCCCGCTCGACGAGCGTGATGGAGAAGGCGGGATGCGCCTCGTCGACCGCCCGCTCGCCGCGGCCGGCGCGGCACTGGCAATGCATCAACCGCAGCCCGGCGCCGCGCTGCACGGGGCGGTAGCGGCGTTCGGCCTGGGGCGGGGCGGTCTGGGGCAGGGACATGGCCGCATCGTAGGAGGGCGGGTGTGCAGGTCCTGTCAGCAGGCATCGCAGTTTTTGCCAAGTTTTCTGCGGCCGCCTTCCCTAGGCTTCGTGCCATGAAACACCTCCTCTCCCGCCTCGCCTGGCTGGCCATGCTGGCCGCCGCACCCGCCCTTGCCGCCGACCACCTGGACACGCCCACCCTCATCGCCGACCCGGCCGCCGACATCGGCGATCTCTTCGCCTGGACCGCGGCCGACGGCAAGCGCCTCAATCTCGTCATGGACATCGTCGGCAAGCGCTTCTCCGACCAGGTCCAGTACGTCTTCCACGTCGACAGCGGCCAAGCCCTGGGCCGCACCACCGCGAGCACGCGCCTGGTCTGCCAGTTCGACGCCGCAGGCGCCGCCAGCTGCTGGGCCGGCCGTGCCGACCGCCTACAGGGCGACGCGGGCAGCCCCGACGGCCTGGCGAGCCGGAGCGGGCGCCTGCGCGTCTTCGCCGGCCTGCGCGACGACCCCTACTTCAACAATGTGCGTGGCACGCGCAGCGCGCTGAACGCGGCCGGCGATGCCATCCGCAGCGGCCAGGCCGCGCAGGACGCCAGTGGCTTCCGCCGCTTCGATGCCCAGACGCTCAAGCGCATCCCCGAGCTCTGGAGCCAGACCCAGGGCGGCCCGGCCCGCAACTTCCTGGCCGGCTGGACAACTTCGGCCATCGTCGTGTCGGTCGACCTCGACCTCGTCAACAGCGGCGGGCCGCTGCTGGCCGTCTGGGGCCGCACCGAGCGCCGCCAGGCCGTGCCGGCCGGCGAGCCGCCGCCTCCCGGCGCGCCCATCGACCGCATGGGCCGCGCGCTGACCGGCAACGCCCTGCTGGCCACCGTCGGCGACGACGACATCGCCAACCTGCTGAAGGAAGCCTACAACCGCGCCGACTCCACCGGCTGGCAAGGCTTCGCCACCGAGATCGGCCGCAACCTGGCCCTCTACGACAGCTTCGACGGCGTGGCCGGCAACCAGTGGCTGGCCGATCCGCAAGACGGCACGCCCGCCCGCTACAAGCGCCTGGCCGAGCTGCTGGCCGACGACCGCCTCTGGGTCGACAGCCGCCAGACACGCTGCCTGCATTACCTCGCCGTCGAGCGCAACGCCTTCGGCGCGCCGCCTTTGGGCGACTGTGGCGGGCGCACCCCGCTGCAGAACGTCAATGGCGTCTTCCGCTCGCTGCTGATCCGTGGCACGCCCGATGTCGCCGACGACGGCGTCACGCAGGACGACCACGAGCACTCCACCACGGCCTTTCCTTTCCTGTCCCCACCATGATCCGCACCACCCTTCTGACCCTGGCCACCGCCGCGCTGCTGGCCGGTTGCGCCACGCCGCCAGCCACCACCACCCAGGGCGCCATCGCCTTGGCCAACCTCGACGATCAGCTGCAGCGCCAGGCCGACGATCCCGCCGCGCTCGAGCTGTGGCTGCTGCGCCTGCAATTCCTGGCCGACTACCGGGTGCTGGACCGCGCCGCCGCAATGACCGAGGCGAGCATCGACAGCACTGCCGATCGCCTGCGCCGTGCACGGGCCCGCATGGCCGCGCATCGCTTTGCCGACGCCCGGGTCGACCTCGACGCCGCCGGCGCCACGCCGGCCCAGCGTGCCACGCTGCTGGTGGCCACCGGCCATGCCGCCGAGGCCCTGCCCGCGCTGCAGGCCGAGGCCGAACGCCAGCCCGGCTTCACCAGCCATTGCGCGCTGGCTCGCGGCCTGGCCGCCGTCGGCCGGCTGGAGGAGGCCGACCGCCTTTACGCCCAGGCCCTGCGCGAGCTGGACACGACCTTGCCCTTTCCGGCTGCCGCCCTTGCCTTCGCCCGCGGATTGATGTGGTCCGAGCAGGGCGGCGACCCGGCTCGCGGCGCGACCTTCTACGCCGAGGCCCTGCGCCTGCTGCCCGGCTACGCGGCAGCCGGCATCCATCTGGCCGAGATCGAGCTGGCGCGAGGAGATGAGGCCGCGGCCGAGGCGCGCTTGCTGCAGGTTGTCATCTATACCGACGAGCCCGAGGCCATGGCCCTGCTGGGCGAGCTGCATGTGCGACGGGGCGAGGTGGCGCGCGGCCAGGACGAGATCAACGGCGCACGCCGCCGCTACGAGAGCCTGCTGGCCCGCCATCCCGAGGCCTTCGCCGACCATGCGGCCGAGTTCTACCTCGGCGCGGGCCGCGATCCGCAGCGCGCCTGGACCTGGGCCCAGGCCAATCTGCGCGAACGGCCGACGCGGCGCGCCTACGCGCTCGCCATCCGCGCGGCCGAGGCGACGGGCCGCACGGGCGAGGCCCTTGCCCTGCGCCAGCACATGCAAGCCCGTCACGCAGCGCGGGCCGCCTGAGTCCATGGAGCTGCAGAGCGACCCATCAATCGGGCTGCCTGATCAGGTTGACAGCCATCGGCTGACGCCCGTCGAGCACGTCCGTGGTGACCTCCCGCAGCACCACGGCGCCATGCTGTTTGCGCCAGCTGTCCCAGAGCCGGGCGGCATCGGCGTCGATGCTGGAGGGACCGCTGAGCACATAGGTGCGCCCCGTCTTCGTCGTCACCTCTTCGGTATCGATGTGCACGAAGGCCGCGGCGGAAGACACCTTGGCGCAGCCTTCGTCTTCGAGGTAGCCGACGAGGTGCCAGGTGGGCGCGTCGTAGTTGGGCACCTGCACCTCCCATGCGCGCCAGCGGACCAGGACGATCCGCGGCTCCTGGGAAAAGGGGGTGGAGATCCAGAAGCTCATGGGTGCGGCGATGACTTCGTCCCTGGGGCCTTGGCGCTCAACGGTGAGCGCCCCCAGACGATGCCTACGGCGCAGGCGCGCCGTTGTAGGACTTTGAGCTGCTTGAATGCCAGCCGGCGGGCAACCGTTCCCGGTTAAGGCGTCTTCGCCGCGCTCGGCGGGCTGGCCGACCATTGCTGGCGGTACTCGGCCCGATAGGGCAGCAGGTCGTCGACCTCCAGCTGGCCCAGCTGGCGCAGCAGCTCGGTCGTGACGGTGATGGGGCGGGCGACGCGGCCGCTGGGAGCTTGCTTGGCGAAGGCCCGCCGCAGTTCGTCGGCCAGTTGCCAACCGTGCAGGCCGGTGGGCTCGGCGATGGTGGCCAGCTGCTGTGAGCGACCGGAGCGGATGCGGCTCAGCGCCGTTCGCGAGCCGTCGCCGGCGGCAATGCCGACGATGTCGCCACGGCCCAGGGCCTGCAGCGGGAAGTGCATGGAGTCCATGTAGACGTCGTTGATCGCCAGCACATGGGTCCAGCGCCTGCCGAAGCGCTTCTGAAGCTTCTCCAGCGCGGCCGGCATCTCCTTGCCGGCATTGGAGATCGGCAGGTCCTCGACGGCCAGCAGCTCGCAATGGGCACAACGCGACAGGGCCTCGCGCATGCGCAGCGTCTTGACGTTGGCGATGTCGAAGCGGCCGTCGTTGAAGATGACGACGCCGGCCTGGGCACCAGGCGCCGGCGTGACCAGGGCCGCTGCCATGTCGGCCACGACCAGGGGATCGGTGCTGACGTTGGCAAACAGATAGGGCGTCGCCCCCTGGCGCGCGGCCGCATGCCAGCCGACCAGCACGGGCTTCGGGCCCGAGGACGCCGCCAGGCGGTCGGCGATGTCGCCTTCGTCGAAACCACCCAGCACGATGCCGTCGGCGCGGTCCTTCAGGGCTTCATCGAACAGGCGCCGGATCGTCGCCTTGTCGCCCTTGCCGTTGGCGATGCGCAAGGCCCAGCCGAGCTCCTGGCAGGCCTGCTCGAAGCCGCGATAGACGGTGGTGATGCCGCCGTTGCGGAAGTCCTGGGCCAGGAAGACGATGCGCCTGGGAGCAGCCGTTCCCGCCTCGATCGGTTGTGCGATCGCCGCGCTCGCGGCCACGGCGGCCAGCAAGCCGAGCATCGAGCGGCGCAGCAGGCGGGTGCCGAAGCGGGCGGACGTCATGCATGCAGCCTACCCTGCATTCGCCCGCGGCGGGCGGTCCTCAGTAGATGTCGACCTTGACCTTGTCCACCGTGTATTTGCCGCTGCCGTAGTAGCCCTTGCTGCTCCCATCCCGCGTGAAGCGCAGGTGAATGACGGGCGCGCCGCCGGGGTAGTTGGGCCCGCTGCCGTAGACCGGCACCGGCGCGGTGCCGGTGTTGACCGTCGGTGTCTGGTCGACGGTGCGGGTCAGGGACTTGGAGGTCTCCAGCGCCGCGAAGATGTTGGCCGAGTTGTAGGCGCTGCTGTAGTAGGCCGTGCCGATGGCGCTCTTGCTGCTGGTGACGACCTTGCTGGACCAGTTGTACTTGTCGCCCGGCGTCAGCAGGCTCACGCGCAGGCCGTTGACCTTGTAGTAGCTGCCGGTCTGCACGCTGGCGCCGGCCGTGTCGATGACGAGCAGCTTGTTGGTGCCGTAGACCGTTGCTGTCTGCGCCGAGGTGTCCACGACCACGCCGGTGTTCTCGTCCACACCGAAGCCCTGGGCCACGCCCAGGTCGCGCAAGGCGGCGGCCAGGCGGCCCAGGCGCCCGGAGCGGCTGTCGAAATGGGTGTCGCTCAGGATGCCGGCGGGCAGATAACCCAGGGCCTTCATCGTCGCGCCGTTCTCCAGGTAGCGCAGCGCGCTGGTGCCGTCGCGCGTGTCGCCCAGCGTGGCGTAGCCGGTGACGGGGGTGTCGGGCAGGTCGGCGCCGTAGTAGAGGTAGCCGTAGCTGACACCGGCGGCGTGCATATTGACGTTGAGCGCGTGGTTGCCGGCCGAGTCGCCGGCGATGACGATGCTGCCGCCGCCATTGCTCCAGCGGCTGCGCAGCGCGGCGGCCAGGGCCGTGTCTGCGCCGCTGTCGGTCAGCAGGGTGCGGATGATCTTGGCCTGGTCGCCGCCGACGAACCACACCGCGTCGGCCTGGTTGAGGATGGCGATATTGGCCTGGCCCTCGGGCGTGCTGCTGCTGGTGTGAACGCCGTAGTTGTCGACGTGGGCGGTGATGAACTTCGGGCTGAAGCCGTGGGTCTGGAAGAGGTTGTAGTAGCCGCGCTTGAGCGGCGTGGAGCCGCTGGCGGGGATGTCGTTGTTGAAGGCGTCCAGGCCGGTGGCGTAGCTGTCCTTGGCGGCCGTGATGACGGCGATGCGCGGGCAGGCCGTGGTGGCCCAGTTGCTGCCGCAGTTGCTGGTGCTGTTGATGTTGGGCGTGAAGCCCGTGTCGCGACCGGTGGCCTTGCGCAGGCCGTTGACGAAGAGGTCGGTGTTGGCGTCTTCATAGGCGCCACCGGAGAGGAAGAGTTTGCCGGCTGCAGCCGGCAAGGAGGCCGCGGCCAACAGGCCGCACAACACGATGCCCACGACTGATTTCATGTGCTCTCCAAGCGGAGGAGGGTGGCGCCGGAATGGCGACCTCGAACCCTGAACGCACGGTAGTGACGCGGGCGTGTCGGCGGAAGGCGGTGACTTGCAGCGGGGCGACGCCGACTTGCGTCGCTGTGCCGGGGCCGGGAATGTCCCGAGCGGGTGGGCCCTTAGGTGGCACGCCAGGCGAGCACCGGTCCGCCATCGTCGATGCGTGCATGCACCGGCGGCTGGAAGCCCGCGGCCTTCAACGCGGCCAATACAGGCTTGTGCGTGTCGGGCACATCCAGCACATGGCTTTCCGCCTGCTCGCCGAGAAAGGACAGATAGACCGTCTGGCGCGGCAGCAGCGCCGCGAGATGGCTGCGCCAGTCGGGGCCCAGGCGGCTTTCGGCCTCGGCCGGGTCACCGGGGTAGAAGCGTGCGCCCAGGGCCTGCCAGAAGGGCGAGTGGCCTTGGGCGTCGCGCCAGCCGGGCAGCTCGCAGACCACGGTGTCACCGAAGTCGGCGGGTCGGTCGCGCAGCAGCTGCTGGGCCGCGGCGACGAGTTGCGGCAACTCGGGCGTCGGCTGCAACTGCGTCAGTTCCGCGGCGCCGGTGTGGTCGTTGCCGAGCAGCAGCGTGGTCTGCACGCGGAACAGGTCCAGTTCGGCGGCCGCATGCACGACGCGGCCGAGGCGGAAGTGATAGCGCGGCAGCTTCAAGCCGATGCGGGGCAGGAGCAGGGCGCTGGCGCCGTTCAGCGTCAGTCGCAGGCCGGTGGCTTCCTGGGTCACTTGCACGGTGCTCATGCTGTCACCTCTGCCTGCAGCGGCGTCATCACGAGGCGCTCGCCGGGCTGGGCGCCCACGCGGGCCGCAGTGCCGGCATCCACATCGTGGCCGACTTCGGCCAGCACGGCGCGAAACCGCGCGCGCTCCGTGCAGGCCACCAAGGCCCACTCGCGAGGGCCGCTTGGGCCGTCCTGCACCAGGACGTCCCGCGCCAGCCTCACGCTGCGCAGCGATGCCAGCGGCGCCTCCACCGTCGGGCCGCCGTCGAAGATGTCGACATAGGTGTCGGCGTCGAAGCCCTCGTCCTGCAGCACCGAGAAGGGCAGTTCGCCCACCGGATGCAGCTGGCCCAGGGCCCATTGCGCGGCCTCGGGCAGCAGGGCCACGTAGATGGGCGAGGGCGGCATCAGGTCGGCGATGCAGGCGCGGCTGCGGCCGCCGATGATGGCCTCGGCCTCGGGGTAGGCCATGCCGAAGAAGCGCCGCCCGACGGCGTCCCAGAAGGGGCTCTGGCCGGCCACGTCCGTGATGCCGGGGCTCTCGGCCGCGATGCGCTCGGAGAAGCGCGCCGCGTTGCCGCGGATGAAGAGCAGGCGTGCGCGCGACAGCAGCTGAGCCGCGGGGCCCTGTTCGTAGTCGGGCTCGAGATAGAAGGAGGTCAGCAGCGTGGTGCCCGTCAGGTCGTGGCAGAGGTGCAGGGTGTGCATGCGCTGCGACACGCCCAGGGCCGTGCTGGCGTGCACGACGAACTCGTTGCGATAGCTGTAGAAGCGGTCGAAGAAGCCGGCGCTGGCGGCGATGCCCGAGCAGCCCACGATGCGGCCGGCGTCTTCCAGCACGAAGAGATAGGTCTCCTCGCCGCTGGCGTCGTCGGGGCTGGCGAAGGACTGCAGCGAGGCGCTGATGCGCGCGCGCAGCTTGGCCTCGTCGTTGGGCAGCGAGCTGATGCCGTCGGCGCTGGCTGCGGCCATGCGCAGCAGGTCGGGCAGGTCGGCCGCCGCCACGGGGCGCAGCAGCAGGGTGTTCATGGGCGGTCTCCGGAAAGAGGTTCGGCGCGCCAGGCCTGGGCGCGCTGGCTGCGCTCGTCGCGCGGCGTGCGGCCGAAGTGGGCGCGGTAGGCGTTCGAAAAATGCGGGCCCGACGAGAAGCCGCAGGAGAGGCCAATCTGCAGGATGGACTGCGAGCTCTGCTGCAGCAGCCGTCGCGCACGCGCCAGGCGCAGCTCCAGGTAGTGGCGCGACGGCAGGGTGTCCAGGTGCTGCTTGAAGAGGCGCTCCAGCTGGCGGCGCGACACGCCCACCAGCGTGGCCACCTCCTCGGTCGGCAGCGGCTCGCCGAGGTTGGCTTCCATCAGCGCCAGGGCCTCGGCCAGCTTGGGGCTGCCGGCGCCGCGCTGTTCGCTGTAGCCGCCGCGCTGACGCTCGTCGCGCGGTCGCAGGCCTGCCAGGCCCAGCGCCTGCAGCAGCTCCTGGCCGAGGCGCTCGCCGTGCTGGGCGGCCAACCAGGCGCAGCACAGGTCCATGCCGGCCGCACCGGCGGCGCTCAGCCGGTCGCCCGCGGCATTGATGTCCCACAGGCCCTGGGCCCAGGCGACGCCCGCGTGGGCATCGGCCAGGCCGTCCAGCAGCGGCCAGTCGGCACAGGCGCGCTGGCCGTCGAGCAGGCCGGCGGCGGCCAGCCAGGCGGCGCCGGCGCCGAGGCCACCGAGCGCGACGCCGTGAGTGGCCCAGCGGCGCAGCAGTGCGAGGGCGCTTGCATCAGGTGGCGTGGGCTCGGCGGCGATGACGAAGACGGCATGCCAGTCGGCCGGTGGCGCCGCGCAGCCGGCCTGCACGATCACACCGCCCTGGGCAGTGATCAACCCACCGCTCATCGACAGCGCCTCGGCGCGGTACAGGGCCTCGTCCTGCAGCTCGTTGGCGGCCTCCAGGCTGTCCACCACGGCAGCCAGCGCGAGCAGCGGGAAACCCGGCTCCAGCAGCAGGCCGATGCGGCGGACGGGTGGCGTCATGCGCTCACTGTACCCAGCCCGTCAGTGCAGGGAAGGCCAGCAGGGCCAGGGCCATGACGAGGTAGAGGCCCTGCAGCGGCAGCATCCAGCGCACCCACTGGCCAAAGGGCACGCCGGCCAGCGCCAGTACGCCGACGGTGATGCCCGAGGTCGGGATGATGGGCGTGGTCAGCTCGCCCAGCTGGAAGGCCAGCACGGCGGTCTGGCGCGTGACGCCGACGAGGTCGGCCAGCGGCGCCATGATGGGCATGGTCAGCGCGGCCTGGCCGGTGCCGGAGTGGATGAAGAAATTGATGAGCGACTGGATGGCGAACATCTTCTGCGCCGCCAGCACCGGCGTGCTGGACGCCACCAGCGGCGCCAGCGCGTTCAGCAGCGTGTCGATGATCTGGCCCTCGCGCATCAGGATGACGGTGCCCTTGGCCAGCGCGATGACCAAGGCCGTGCCGACCAGGTCGCGCGCGCCGTGCAGGAAGGCGGCCATGAAGTCGTCTGCCGACAGCTTGGCCACCGCACCGACAGCCACGGCCATGACGAGGAAGAGGGCGGCGATCTCCTCGATGTACCAGCCGAACCCGACGACGCCGCCGATCATGACCAGTAGCGTGCCGGCGAACAGCCACAGCACCGCGCGATGGCGGCCGCTCATGCCGGTGAAGGCCTCGAAGCGGGCCAGGTCCAGCGTCTTGCGCCGCTCCTGGTCCATGACGTAGCTGGGGCTCAGCTCGGGCGAGCGCTTGATGCGCGCGGCCCACCACATCAGGAAGGCGATGGTGACGCTCGTCGCGATGACCCAGCACAGCGCGCGATAACCCAGACCCGAGAACATGGGCACGCCGGCAATCCCTTGCGCCACGCCGACGTTGAAGGGGTTCAAAAAGGCCGTGGCAAAGCCCACCTGCGAGCCGACGAAGGGGATGGCCACGCCGGTCAGGGTGTCCAGCTTCAGCGCCAGTGCCAGCGGGATGAAGATCAGCACGAAGGGGATGGCCTCCTCCGCCATGCCGAAGCTGGCGCCACCGAGCGAGAACAGCGTGACGAAGACCGGGATGACGGCCAAGCGCACCAGGGCCGAACGACTGTGGGCGCGGGCGACGGACTTGATCAGCGCGTCGATGGCCTCGGTGCGCTGCAGCACCGCGAAGGCGCCGCCGACGATCAACACGAAGCCGATGATCAACGCCGCTTCGACAAAGCCCTTGATGGGCGCCGTCAGCAGTGCCGTCAGGCCCTGGGGCTTGGCATCGATGAGATGAAAGCTGCCGGCGACGATCAATGTCTTGCCGTTGACCAGCTCGGTCTGGAAGCGCCCACCGGGCACGATCCAGGTGGCCGCCGCGATCAGTGCCAGCAGCGCGAACAGCAGCACATAGGTGTTGGGCAGGCGCAGCTTCATGGGCTCAACAGCTTGCCGCTGCGATAGGCGGTAGCACCGGCGATCTTGGCCAGGCGCATGCCGCGGGTGGCGAAGCGGCGGGCGCTGCGGGCGAAGCAGCGGCCGCTGGCGCGGGCGTGCAGCGGCGTGCGCTCATCGGTCAGCGGGTCGATGACCTCGGCGACCAGTTCGCCCGCCTCCACCCAGTCGCCCGGCGCCTTGTTGAAGACGACGATGCCGCTGGTGGGTGCGGTGATGGGCTCCACGCCTTCCAGCGGTGTGGGCTCGCAGGTGGGTGGCGGCGGCGGCGCCAGGCCGTCGACATGGCCGAGATGGCGCAGGAAGGCGATCAGCGCGTCGGCATCGTGCTCGGCCAGCTCATGCGTGACCTCGGTCTCGCCGCGCAGCTCGACGGTGGCGGCCAGGCAGGCATTGGGCTCGATGGGAAAGCGGCCGTCGAAATGTGCGGCCAGCTCCCACCAGATGCGCGAGATGGATTCGTCAAAAGGGTCGTCGCCCGACACCGCGCTGAACAGCAGCGCCTGGGCGCCGAGATAGCCGGCCAGCGGCCGCAGCGCTTCGATTTGCGGCGTGCCGGTGTAGACATGCATGACGGCCTGGTTGTCGCAGTGCAGGTCCAGCACCAGGTCGGCGTCCATGGCCAGGGTCTGCAGCAGGCGCTTTAAAGCCTCTGCTTCGCTGTTGGGACGCCAGGCTTCAAGCAGATGAAGGCAGGCGGCTCGGATGGCGAGCGTGTTGGCTGCCGCATCGGCGCCGAGCTGCGATTCGACCAGCGGGATCAGCGCCGCCGTCAGATGCTTGAACTGGCGGTTGAAGTTGACGCCGGTGCCCAGGTCGAAGCGGCCGAAGGCCGAGCCCTGCACGTCCTGGGCGAGGCCGATGGGATTGGCCATGGGCACAAGGACGATCTCGCCGGCAATCGCACCTGCCGCGTCGAGTGCCACCAGACGCTCGATGAGAGCCTGGGCGACCAGCATCGGCGGCACTTCGTCTGCATGCAGCGAGGCCTGTAGATAGGCCTTGCGCCCCGACTCGCCGCGGCCGAAATGCAGGCTGCGGACATGGCGCTGCGTGCCGGCGCTGGCGGCCGGCAGTTCGTGGTGGACGCTGCGCATGTCAGTTCGGGGTCAAAGGCGTGAACAGCGGCGTCGCCATGCGCACCGGGATGACATCCAGGCGGGCCTTCAGCACGGTGTAGTCCTCGCCGCCGAGCGCCCCGCTGAACCAGCCCACCAGGCCCGGCCCCTTGTAGAGGCGGAACTCGAAGCCCAGCTCGGGCGACAGGTCGTTGGGACGGGGCCTGACGCGATAGGCCAGGCCGCGCACCTCGGGCGCGCGGCCGTCCAGCAGCTGGGCCATGGCGGTGACGATGGTGTTGTCGGCCAGGATGTCGAGGAAGTAGTTCTCGTTCTGCAGATAGGGCTTGTAGTCACTCGCGGCCGGGTCGATCTTCTGGTCGCGCAGCTTGTGGGCGGCGGGTGTGGTGACGCCGCTCTTGAGGTTGTGCTTGTCGCCGCGGTCCAGGTAGCTGATGAGGGCGCCGCGCAGGTTGAAGGCGGGCAGCTTGGTGTCGGCCGTGGCCTCGGACAGGTCCACCAGCAGGGCGCCGCGCGCGCCGACGATCTCGACCTCGCTGCCCTTGACGATGGCCGCCGTGTTCTCCTCCACGCCCAGGCCCAGCGTGTAGCCGAAGGCGCGCATGGCCGGCAGCATGCGGCCGATGCGGCCGCGCCTGAGGAAGTGCTGGTCGACGAACAGGTCGTGCCCGACGAAGCCCAGGCCGCGGTCGTATTCGCGGCCTTCACGCCACTGGCCCTTGAGGATCTGCATGTTGTCACCGGCGTCGCGGAACATCATGCGACTCATGATGGCCGCGCCGGCACTGCTGCCGGCCACCACGCCGCCGCCGTCGAAGACCTGCCAGATGGCTTTCAGCATGGCCGTCGGCTCGCCCTTGGGCTGCAGCGTGTCGACGATGTATTCCTGGGCGCCGCCCGAGAAGAACACGGCCTTGGACGCGGCGACCTTGGCGATCAGCTTGAGGTCGTTGAGGTTGGCCTGCAGGTCGATGTCCTTCTGGCGCGGCGCGACGGGAATGGCCTCGGCATTGGCGCCGTGGCGGTTCAGTGCCGCCACGATGAGGCCGGCGCTGCGCTCGGGGTTGGCCGCGGCCGTGGCGAACACGGCGATGGGCGCGCCGGCGCCACCGGCTTCCTCGACGACGCGTTGCCAGACAGCCTCGTTGTCGTTCTTCAAGGCGCCACCGATGACGATGGCCGTGCCGGCGTGGGCGGTGGTGGCGCACCACAGTGCGACAAGCAGAAAGCGGGTCAGGAATCTCATGTCCCGATCTTGGCAGCGCTTGCGCGGCTGAACCAGCGGGTTGGACCGGGCTCGCGCGGCGGACGCAATTGCATGTCGCTTGTAGGCAAGCGCTGTTGCGGCGTTGCGCACCTCGTTTGCCGAGAAGCGACGCGCATTTGCGTGCAAGCGACCGCCACGCCGAAACCCCATAGGCAAGCCCTGCACCGCCTCCCTAACCTGAATGGCATCCGCTCCCATCCATTCAAAACGAGGCCTTCTTCATGACCCGCTCCTTCATCCGGCACCCGCTGGCACACGCCGCCCTGATGCTCTGCGCCGTGGCCCTGCCTGCACAGGCACAACAAGACCAGAAGCTCGAACGCGTCGAGATCACCGGCTCCAGCATCAAGCGCGTGGATGCCGAGACGGCGCTGCCGGTGCAGACCATCAAGCGCGAAGACATCGCCAAGTCCGGCGTGACCACCGCCGCCGAGCTGCTGAAGAACATCAGTGCCGCCACCGCCAACCTGGGCGACGGTGCGTCCATCACCGACAACTCCGGCGGCCAGCGCGGCTTCAACGGGGCCAACCTGCGCGGCATCGGCGTGTCGTCGACGCTGGTGCTGCTGAACGGCCGCCGCCTCGCCAACTTCGCCTCGCCCGGCGACTCGGCCGGCGTGGACCTGAACAGCATCCCGGCTGGTGCCATCCAGCGCGTCGAGGTGCTGAAGGACGGCGCCTCGGCCATCTACGGCACCGACGCCATCGGCGGCGTCATCAACTTCATCACGCGCCAGGACTACCAGGGCATCGACGTCAACGCCTACGCCTCCGGCACGAAGGAAGGCGGCGCAGGCAAGAAGACCTTCACCGTCAGCGGTGGCGTGGGCGAGCTGGCACGCGATGGCTACAACGTCTTCGCGACGCTGGACGTGCAGCGCCTGGATGCCCTGCGCTCCACGCAGCGCGAGTTCATCCAGCAGCGCCCCCTGGTCAGCACGGTGCCCTACTACCTGTCCAGCCGCCCCTACCCCGGCAACATCCGTTTGTCGGGCACGGCGTCCACACGCGCGGCCCAGCTTGCCGCCATCAACGCGGCCGGCTACCTCTTCAACGGCAAGCCCTATACGCAGCGCACGGTCAACCTGTTCGCACCGACCTGCAACCCGCCGGCCTCTGTCTACGCGCCCACGCAGATCGGCGCCGAGGCCTGCGGCTATGACTACATGGCCGACACCGAGATCTATCCCAAGTCCGACAAGACCTCCTTCGTCACGCGCGGCGTGGTGGACGTCGGTGGCGGCCACCAGCTGTTTGCCGAAGCCCTGCTGGCGCGCGCTGAGACGACCTATGTGCTGTCGCCCAACCCGACGACGCTGAGCGGCGTGACCTGGGCCGCGGTGAACCCCTTCCTGCCCAAGGCGGTGAATGACAGCCGCAGCTTCGAAGTGCGCTTCCGCGCCACCGAGCTCGGCAACCGGACCAACGAGGTGACGAGCGACGCCAGCCGCTTCGTTGTCGGCGCCAAGGGCACGCTGTTCGGTGACTGGGACTACACGGCCGGCGCCAGCCATGCGAAAAACGAGGTCAAGGACCGCTATGTCAACGGCTACTTCAAGTTCAACGAGCTGCTGCAGGCGGTCAAGGACGGCAAGGTCAACCCCTTCGGCCCTTCGCCCGCGGGCAGCCAGGCGCTGATCCAGTCGCTGCGCATCGACGACGTCGCCCGCCGCGGCGAGGGCGCCACCTCGGGCCTGGACTTCAAGATCACCGGCACGCTGGCCCAGCTGGAAGGCGGCGAACTCGGCCTGGCCCTGGGCGCCGAACTGCGTCGCGAGACGCAGAAGTTCGCGCCCTCGGCCCTGCTGGTGGGCAACAACATCGGCGGCGACCGCGATTCATCCGGTACGGCGCCAGCCCTGGTCGCCACCAGCTATGGCCGCAATATCGCGTCGGCCTATGTTGAGCTGAATGCGCCGGTGACCAAGACCTTGGAGATCCAGGCAGCGCTGCGTGCCGACCACTACGAGGGCGTCGGCAGCTCCGTGAACCCCAAGCTCGGCCTGCGCTACCAGCCCAGCAAGCAATTGGTGCTGCGCGCCTCGGCCGGCACGGGCTTCCGCGCGCCATCCTTCAGCGAGCTCTACCGTCCGACCAGCTACGGCACCAGCCCGGCCTTCCTCTACGACAAGGTGTATGACGCCTTCGACCAGTACCCGACGCAGAAGGTCGCCAACCCCGACCTCAAGCCCGAGAAGAGCAAGCAGGCCTCGGCCGGCATCGTCTTCGAGCCGGTCAAGGACAGCACCATCAGCCTGGACTACTGGCGCATCACCAAGACCGATGTCATCAGCGACCTGTCCGGCAAGATCATCCTGGAGAACCCGACGCGCTATGCGAGCTACATCCAGCGCGACCCGGCCGACGACTACCCGACGCTGATCCTGAAGAAGGAGAACCAGGGCGGGCTCAAGACCTCGGGCCTGGACCTGGATGCACGCTGGCGCTCGGCCGCGAGCGACATGGGTCGCGTGGGGCTGAACTTCAGCGGCACCTACGTCATCGAATACAAGCGCCAGTTCGGCCAGGCCGAGGGCTTCCTGGAGAACGCCGGCCGCTTCCTGCAGGACCAGGTCATCCAGCGCTGGCGCCACCGCGTGTCGGGCGACTGGGACTTCGGCCCGCTGTCGCTGACGCTGGGCAACAGCTATTTCTCCAGCTACACCGACGACAGCTATCTGCCCGACACCGCGCCGCGCAAGGTCAAGGCCTATTCGCTGTGGGACACCAGCGCCAGCTACCGCTTCAGCAGGCAGTTCAGCGTGCGCGCCGGCGTGCAGAACCTGCTGAACACCGCACCGCCGTTCAGCAACCAGTCCTACTACTTCCTGTCGACCTTCGACCCGACCTACACCGACCCGCGCGGCCGCAGCTGGTTCGTCAGCCTGAGCTGGCAGATGCGTTGATAGGCAGAGCTTGCCGCGCGCCAGGCGTGATCAACCCACTCGTGTGGCGGGCGGCACGAAGCCTTGCCGCCACGCCTGGAACTCGGCTGCCGGCATGGGTCGGGCGATGAAATAGCCCTGGGCGGTGTCGCAGCCCAGCCGGGCCAGCTGCTCCCAGTCTTCCGCGGTCTCGACGCCCTCCGCAACGATGAGGCGGCCGAGGTCGTGCACGAGGTCGATGGTCGAGCGAACGATGGTGGCCGAGTCCTTGCTACGCGACATGTCGCGCACGAAGGACTGATCGATCTTGATGTACTCGACGGGCAGGCGCTGCAGATAGCTCAGCGAGGAATAGCCTGTGCCGAAGTCATCGATGTGCAGGGGAATGCCGAGCTCGCGGAGATCATGCAGGACGGCCAGCGCGAAGGAGGCGTCCTCCATCAAGGTGCTCTCGGTGATCTCCAGTTCCAGCAGCCCGCGCTCGGTCCCGAAGTCGGACAGCAAGCGTTGGATCAGGTCCAGCAGATCGTCGTCGCGCAGATTGCGGGCCGACAGATTGACAGCGATGGGCAAGGCGCAACCCTGGCGCGCCCAGCCGCGATTCAGCCCCAGCACCGATGCCAGCATCCATTCGGTCAGCGGCTTGATCAGGCCCGTGTGTTCCGCCAGTTCGATGAACTCCCCGGGGGGCACGAGGCCGCGGACGGGGTGTTGCCAGCGCACCAGCGCTTCGGCGCCGCACACCTGGCCGCTGCGCATGTCGACCTTGGGTTGCAGATACAGCCGCAGCTGATCGCTGTCGATGGCGCGCTTGAGCTCCGAGGCCATGCTGAGCCGGCTGGGCTGATCGCGATTGCGCTCGGCGTCGAAGAAGGCGTGTTTGGCACCGCGCTGCTTGGCCTGGTGCAGCGCGATGTCCATGTGCCGGAAGACGTCGTGCGGCGTCGAACCATGCTCGGGGAACAGCACGATGCCGGTCTTGAAGGACACGTCAAGCGGGATGTCGGCGACATGAAAGGGCTGCGACAGCGCCTCGTCCAGCTGGCGCGCCAGTGCCGAAGCGGCCTGTCTGTCGGCATCACCCAGCAGGATGGCGAACTCGTCGCCGCGCAGCCGCACCACGAGGGCTTGCGGTGGTGTGGCCTGCTGCAGGCGGGCCGAGAACTCACGCAGCATCGCATCGCCATGGGCGAAGCCGAGGGCATCGTTCACCTCCCTCAGCCGGTCGATATTGGTCTGCAGCGCGGCAAAGGGCTGACCCCGGCGGACCGCTTTCTCCAGCGCCGCAGAGAAACTGGCCTGATTGGGCAAGCCGGTCAGGGCATCGAAATGCATCAGCCGGACCATGGCGGCACGCGTGCGCTCCTGCTCGACTCGAGCGCGCAGTGTCGCGATGCCGAAGGCAAGGTCGCCGGCCGACTCCGTCAGCAGCGTGACCTCGTCGGCATCGAAGGTCTCGGCCTCGGCGTCGTAGATGGCCAGGGCGCCTATGACGTCTTCGCCGACGCGCAGCGGCAGGCCGATCGCGGACCGGTGTGGGCCGAGATGGCGTTGCCAGGCGGCATAGGCGCTGTCCTGTCGCATGTCGCCCACGACGCACAGGGCGCCGGTGCGCGTGGCCACGCCGGCGACACCGGAGCCGAATTCGTCGTCGGCCCAGCTGACCTTCAGCAGGCGCAGGGCGGCCAGGCCACCCTCATAGCCGCATTCGGCGACCGGCTGCAGGGTCGGGGCGGCAGCGTCGCCGCGATACCAGATGACGGCCAAGCCATAGCCACCTCCTGCGACGATGGCATGGCACATGCTGTGCAACAGATCGTCCTCGTCCTGGGCGCGCAGCAGGGTGCGGTTGCCCGCGCTCAGGGTGCGCAGCGCCCGGCTGACACGTTCCAGGTCGCGCACCTGCTGGGCGAGTTCGTCATTGAGCGCATGGATGCGGGCCTCGGCGCGCTTGCGCTCCGTGATGTCGGTGCCCATGACGTAGTAGCCGGCCACACGCTCGTCGGTGTCTCGCTGAGGCACATAGCTGATGACCTGCCAGACGCCGGGGAATGGCTCCCAGTCATAGGTCAGTGGCTCGCCCCGCAGCACCTGGCCAATCAGCGGCGCGGCGATCGCGTAGCGGGCATCGCCCAGGATCTCGCGGACCGAGCAGCCGACGATGTCGTCGCGGTCCGGCGCGAAACGATCACGGTACTGCTGGTTGGCGTAGACATAGTGCTGGCTCTCATCGACATAGGCGATCAGCGCGGGCACATTGCTGGCCACGCTGCGCAGATGCGTCTCGCTCTGCCTCAGCTGGGCGGTGCGTTCCTGCACGCGCTCGGTCAGCCATTCGTTCTGGGCCTCGATGCTGCGCTGGGCCTGCCGCTCCAGTGTCACATCGCGGAACACCAGCACGCTGCCGCGCAGCCGCCCGGCCAGGTCGCGTTTGGGCGTGACGCTCATGGAGACGGGGCGGGTGCTGCCGTCCCGTGCCAGCAGCAGCGCGTCGCGCTCGCCGCTCTGTGCCATGCCGCCGCTGAGCACCTCGGACACCGGGCAGGTGATCGGCGGGCCACCGCTCTCCTCGCTGACGCTGAACACCTCCTGCACGTGCCGGCCCAGGGCCTGTGCCGCCGGCCAGCCGGTCAGGCGCTCGGCCACGGGGTTCATGCGGCTGACCAGCCCTCCGGTGTCGGTGGCCATCACTGCTTCACCGATGGAGAGCAGCGTGATGGTCAACCTTTCCTCGCTTTCTTCCAGCTGGCGCCGGCCCCAGGCTGCTTCGCGCAGTTGGCGCCGCAACATCAGATAGGTCACGATCAGTTGCGCCGACAGCAGGGCCGCCGCCCCGGCGCCGAACAGGCGCATCAGCCGGGCCGTCCTCTCGCGTTCGGCGCTGTGCCGGTCGAGCCGCTCGCGCTCGTCCTGCTCCATCGCGTCCAGCAGCCGATGCGTGCGCGTCCGCGTTTCCTTCAGCGGAAAGGTGGCGACGAGGCCATTGGCCGCCGCCACGCCCTGGGCCTTGCGCATGGCCTCGATCTGCCTTGACAGGGCGATGCGCTCGTCGATGACCGCCCGCAGCTCCGTCCAGCGCGCCTGCTGGGTCGGGTTGTCCTGCATCAGCCGTCTCAGTCCCAGCATCACGGCCTCACGCCGGGTCATGGCCGCGTCGCGTTCAGCCAGCTGCTGTTCGTCCCCCGAAATGCGGTAGCTCTGCGTGCTGAGTTCAGCCTGCAACGTCATGGAACGGATCTGGGCCAGCTCATGCAACACGGCCGCGGTGCGTTCCACCCGCCGCGCGGCCTCGCCAGCCTCGCTCGCGAGCTCCCAGGTGACGGCACACAGCGCGGCGACAACCAGCATCGCCATGCCGAAGGCCAGCAGCACCTTGGCCTCGAAGCTGGTCCGCAACCTCATGACGCGCCTCCCCTGGGATGCGCAGTCAGGCAGCGTCTTGGTGAATCTTGCGCCGTCCGGACTGCATCGGGCTGGCGCCGTGCCTAACGGCGCTGCCTGTTGACGTTACACCCCAGTTTCAAGCAAGCAATGCGCAAATCAGTTGACGGGCGTCAAAGCGGCGCCGCAGACAGGTGGCTGAAGGCTAGGCGGCCAAGGGCTGGGCGGTGTCGCCGTCGATCAAACGCCTCAGCCACGGCCTCAGGCCGAACAGCACCACCCCGGTGATCAAGCTGCCCACCGCCAGCTGCGTGAACAGCGTCGCATAGGCCGCATTCGTCGTCAGCGGCGAGCCGTCCACCGGCTGGGACACCACGCCCGAGAAGTCGCCGGCGAACAGCGACGCCAGGCCCGTCACCAGCATCCAGCTGCCCATCATGACGCCCTGGTATTGCCGGGGCGCCAGGCGGCCGATCATGGCGTAGCCGATGGGCGAGATCAGCAGCTCGCCCACGCTCTGCAACACATAGCTGAGGAAGAGCCAGAAGAAGTCCGACTTGCCCGAGCCGTCGGCAAAGTGGATGCCGATGGGCAGCACGAGAAAGCCCAGGCCCATCAGCACCAGCGAGGCGGAAAACTGCATCGGGATGTCCACCGGCCAGCCGCGCTCGCGCCAGCGGGCGAACAGCCAGGCCAGCAGCGGCCCACCGATGGCGATGGAGAAGGCGTTGATGTTCTGCACCCACTGCGGCGCCACGGGCACGCCCCAGACATTCATCAGCACATTGCCCACCGCATAGAGCTGCAGGCCGTTGGGTGCCATCTGGTAGAGCGACCAGAACACCAGCGAGCCCGCCGTCAGCACCAGATAGGCCTGCATGCGTTGCTTCTCGGCCCGCACCGGATGGCGCAGGGTCATGACGATCAGGACGACGGCCACCAGGGCGCAGAAAGCCTTCATGCCGATGGAGGTGTCGCCGGGCTGCTTCAACAGCCACACCAACACGGGCACCAGGCCCACCAGCACGGCGCAGCCGATGGCGAAGCGACCCCAGAAGTCGACACCGCGGCGCTGGGCCAGGGGCGTGCTGCGATCGGCCAGCGTGCGCCAGAAGATCAGCGCCACGACTATTGCGGCGGCATTGCCCAGCGTCGCGAACCAGAACAGCGACGAGTAATCCTCGCTGAGCTGGAACACGCCCGAGACCGTGAAGCCGATGAAGAAGCCGACGTTCATGCCGGCGTAGTTCCACAGGAAGGCGGCCTCGCGGCGGTTGTCCTCGGGCTTGAAGCGCTGCGTCAGCATCATGTTCACGCAGGTCACGTTCAGGCCGCAGCCGGTCAGGAACAGGGCCATGCCCCAGTACAGGCCTTCGAGGCTGCCGCCGGCCACGGTGCCGCAGCCCAGCACCTGCAGCAGCATGCCGCCCACGAACAGGTTGCGGTTGCTCAGGAAGCGCCCGCCCAGGTAGCCGCCGAACAGATGCAGCCCGTAGTTGAAGGCGCCGAACACGCCGGTGATCAACGCGGCCTGCTCGCTGGTGAAACCGTGATGGCGCGTCGTGTACAGCGTCAGCGTGAACTGCAGGACGGCGAAGCCCAGCGTCGCGAAGACCTGGATCAGGAACAGCACCGCAGACCCTTCGGGAATGCGTGCCTGGAGTTGTTGGAGTCGGCTCATGGGGCGCGGATTGTCCTGGCACGAAGCGAGGTTTCGCCTGGGTGTCATCCCGCGGACAGGGCGTCGCCAGCCCCCCGACTAGGATGGCCCGAGCCGTTTTCCCTCTGTCCATGGCCGCTCCACTCATGCCCGCCTTTACGAAAGTTTTCGTCGCCAACCGCGGCGAGGTCGCGCTGCGCGTGATGCGCGCCCTGCACGACCTGGGCAGCCGCGGCGTGGCCGTGCACGCGGTGGATGACACGGCCGCGGCGATGGCCGACGAGGTCGTCGCGCTGTCGGGCAGCGGCCCCGCGGCCTATCTCGATGTCGATGGTCTGGTGGCCATTGCCAGGCGCACCGGCTGCGACGCCGTCCATCCGGGCTATGGATTCCTCAGCGAGCGGGCCGACTTCGCGCGCGCCTGCGCAGCGGCCGGTCTCGTCTTCATCGGCGCGACACCCGATCAGCTCGAACTCTTTGGCGACAAGGCGCGTGCACGGGCCCTGGCCCAGCAATGCGGCGTGCCGGTGCTGGCGGGCAGCGAAGGCGCGCTGACGCTGGAACAGGCGCAGGCCTTCCTCGACGCCCAAGGCGGTGACGGCATCCTGCTCAAGGCCATCGCCGGCGGAGGGGGCCGAGGCATGCGGGCCGTGACCCGCGCCGGCGATCTCGCTGCCGCCTATGAGCGTTGCCGCTCGGAAGCGCGCGCGGCCTTCGGCATCGACGGCGTCTATGCCGAGCGCCTGATGCGCAGTGCCCGGCACATCGAGATCCAGGTCATCGGCGACGGCCGCGCGGTGCTGGCCCTCGGCGAGCGCGACTGCACGCTGCAGCGGCGCTTCCAGAAGCTCGTCGAGATGGCGCCCAGCCCGGTGCTGGACGATGCCATGCGCGGGCGGCTGAGCGATGCGGCCTTGCGCATGGCTAGCGCGGTGCACTACCGCGGCCTGGGAACCTTCGAGTTCCTCGTCGACCTGGGCCGTGGTGAGTTCGCCTTCATCGAAACCAACCCGCGCCTGCAGGTCGAGCACACCCTCACCGAGGAAGTGACCAGCCTGGATCTCGTGCAGCTGCAGATCCAGATCGCCGCCGGCCGCAGCCTCGCCGAGCTGGGCCTGGCCACGGCGCCACGGCCCCGGGGCTTTGCGATCCAGTGGCGCCTCAATGCCGAAGCCCTCGGCGGCCGACTGTCACGCCTGGACCTGCCCGCCGGCCCTGGTGTTCGCGTCGACACCCATGCCGTCGCTGGCATGTCACCCGCGCCGAACTACGACAGCCTGCTTGCCAAACTCATCGTGCGCGGTCCGCGCTTCGCGGACGCGCTCAGGCGCTCCCAGCGGGCTTTGGCCGAATGCCGCGTCGAAGGCGTGGCCACCAATGTCGAGCTGCTGCGGCGCCTGGCCTTGCGACCCGAACTGGCAGGGCTTGAGCTGCATACCGGCTGGCTCGAAGAGCATCTGGCCGAACTTTTGCCGACTGTCGAGAGCGAGTTCGCCGACCCGCATGCGGTCACCACCGCCACGCCGGGCCGGCTGCTGCAGTTCAGCGTCGCCGTCGGCGATCGCGTCGCGGCCGGTGCCGAACTGGGCATCGTCGAGGCCATGAAGATGGAACATGTGATCGCCGCACCGCGCGCCGGTCGCATCGCCGCGCTGACCGCGGCCGTGGGCGCCATCGTCGAGGTCGGTCAAAGCCTGATCGTGCTGGAGCCCGACGACGACGACGCCACGCCGACCGAGGCGGGCAGGGCGGCGAGCGACCCCGACCACGTCCGTCCCGACCTGCAACGTCTCATCGATCGCAGTGCCTTCACGGTGGACGCCGCGCGCCCCGATGCCATCGCCAAACGCCATGCCCAGGGCCTGCGCAGCGCGCGCGAGAACATCGCCGATCTCTGCGATGCCGGCTCCTTCATCGAATACGGCGCCCTGGCCGTCGCCGCCCAGTCGCGCCGCCGCAGCGCGGAAGATCTGATCGCCAACACGCCGGCCGACGGCATCGTCACCGGCATCGGCGCAGTCAATGGCGGCGCCTTCGGCGAGGAGAAGTCACGCACCGTCGTCATGGCCTATGACGCCACCGTGCTGGCCGGCACCCAAGGCGCGCGCAACCACGCCAAGACCGACCGCATGCTGGGAATCGCCGCCGAGCAGCAGCTGCCCCTGGTGCTGTTCGCCGAAGGCGGCGGCGGCCGGCCAGGTGACACCGACATGCCCGTCGTCGCCGGCCTGCATGTGCCTACCTTCGCCAGCCACGCGGCCCTGTCCGGCCGCGTGCCCGTCGTCGGCATCGCCGCGGGGCGCTGCTTTGCCGGCAATGCGGCCCTGCTGGGCTGCAGCGACGCCATCATCGCCACGCGCGCCAGCAACATCGGCATGGGCGGGCCGGCCATGGTGGAGGGCGGCGGCCTGGGCCTGTTCAAGCCCGAGCAGATCGGCCCGGCGAGCGTGCAGCATGCGAACGGCGTCATCGACGTGCTGGTGGACGACGAGGCGGCCGCAGTCGCCGCCGCGAAGCACTATCTGTCCTTCTTCCAGGGCCGCATGCCGCAGTGGACGGCGCCGGACACGCGCGCGCTGCGCCATGTCGTGCCCGAGAACCGGCTGCGCGTCTACGACAGCCGCGCGGCACTGCAGGCGCTGTTCGACGCGGGCAGTGTGCTGGTCCTGCGCAGCGGTTTCGGCGCCGGCATCCACACGGCGCTGGCGCGCCTCGAAGGCCGACCCGTCGGCGTGCTGGCGAGCAACCCGCTGCACCTGGGCGGCGCCATCGATGCCGACGCGGCCGACAAGGCGGCGCGCTTCATGCAGCTCTGCAACGCGCATGGCCTGCCCATCGTCAGCCTCATCGACACGCCGGGCTTCATGGTCGGGCCCGACATAGAAGCCCGGGCCCAGGTGCGCCATGTGAGCCGCCTCTTCGTCACCGCCGGCGCACTGCGCGTGCCCTTCTTCGCCGTCGTGCTGCGCAAGACCTATGGCCTGGGCGCGATGGCGCTGGCTGCGGGCGGCCTGCACCAGCCCGTGTTCAGCATCGCCTGGCCGACGGGCGAGTTCGGCGCGATGGGACTGGAAGGCGCGGTGCGCCTGGGCTTTCGCAAGGAGCTGGAGGCGCTGCCGGCCGGCCCGCAGCGCGAGGCCCTGTTCCAGCGCCTCGTCGCCCAGCAGTACGCCAATGGCGAGGCCCTCAACCTCGCGGCGACGCTGGAGATCGACGCCGTCATCGATCCCGCCGACACGCGTTCATGGCTGGCACGCGGCCTGGCCTCGGCGATCATCCGGCCCCTGCCCAACCACCGCTTCGTCGACACCTGGTGATGCCTTCAGCCCGACTCGACCTCGTGCGCGCCTACCTGGCCGCCTATGCCGCGCGCGACCTTGCCGCCGTGGCGGCGATGTTCGCCGACGCGATCACGCTGCGTGACTGGAAGATCCGCGTCGTCGGCAAGGCCGCGGCGCTGGCCGAGACGCGCAAGAACTTCGAGTCGGTGGAGAGCCTGCAGATCGATGTGCTGGCGGCCTACGAACGCGAAGGCGGCGCGGCGGCGGAGCTGAAGATCGACATCAATGGCCGCGACACCATCCATGTCGTCGACGTGTTCGACTTCGATGCCGACGGCCGTATCGCCGCCATCCGCGCCTACATCGGCCGCGGCGATGACTGAGCCGCGCGGCTGACGCGCCCGCTCAGCGCGGCGTGGTGGAGTCGACGCCGGGCTTGAACTCCACGCCGTGCGCGGCCAGGTAGTCGCGGATCAGCCGCCTCACCACTTGCGAGGGCGTCACGTCCTGCTGCGCGCACAGGGTCTCGAAGGCTTTTTTCTTGTCCGGGTCGATCAGCACCGTCAGGCGGGCGGTCTTTTGCTCCATATCGGCTCCTATGTTAATGAAATGATAATTGCAAACGTACGCAATTCACATTAGATTCGCGTTGTGACCCTCAGCTTCCTGCACCGCCTCACCGGCAAGCACCGCACGCGGTCGGCCAACCGGCAGTTGGGCGCTGTGCTGGCCTTCGTGGCCGGGGCGGTCAATGCGGGCGGCTTCCTGGCCGTGCGGCGCTACACCTCGCACATGACAGGCGTGATCTCCGGCGTGGCCGACGATCTGGCCACCGGTGGCTTCGCGCTGGCGGTGGCGGGGCTGGCCTCGCTGCTGGCCTTCATGGCGGGTGCGGCCTGCACGGCCTTGCTCATCAACTGGGCGCGTCGGCGCCAGATGCACAGCAAGTACGCGCTGGCCCTGCTGCTGGAGGCCGCGTTGCTGCTCGCGTTCGGCCTGCTGGGCGCTCATCTCGACACACTGACTCGTCTGCTGGTGCCGACCGCCGTGCTGCTGCTGTGCTTCATCATGGGCCTGCAGAACGCTATCGTGACCAAGATCTCCCAGGCCGAGATTCGCACCACCCACATGACCGGCGTCGTGACCGACTTGGGGCTGGAACTGGGCCGGCTGCTCTACTGGAACGGTGCCACCGCGCCCGACTCGGTCCACTTCGTGCGCGCCAACCGCGACAAGCTCTTCATCCACAGCCTGGTGCTGGGCCTGTTCTTCGGTGGCGGCCTCGTCGGCGCGCTGGCCTTCAAGCACTTCGGCTTCTCGGCAACCCTGCCCATCGCACTGCTGCTGGTGCTGATGGCTTCGCCGCCGCTGATCAATGACCTGCAGCGCGCCTGAGCGCCGCTGCCACACCCGCACACCATGCCCGACACCGCCGACTCGCAGCATTTCGTAAAGCCCTTCGTCTACGAGACGCTGGATACCCGGGCCCTGCATTTCACGATCTGCGAGATCCAGAGTCGCATGAAGGTGCAGCAGCCCGACGCCCTGGACCTGGCCTACACGCGCACGATGATGGCCTTCCTGCTCTTCGTGCCGCGGCCGCAGACGCTGGCCATGATCGGGCTGGGTGGTGGCTCCATGGCCAAGTTCTGCCACCGCCAGCTGCCGGACACCCGCATCGAGGTCGTCGAGATCAATCCTCACGTCATCGCGCTGCGCGATCAATTCCAGGTGCCACCGGACGATGCACGCCTGCGCGTGCGCCGCGGCGACGGCGCCGACTTCGTCCGCCATACCCATGACCGGCTGGACGTGCTGCTCGTGGATGGCTTCGACCACGAAGGCCAGCCGCCGGCCCTGTGCTCGCAGGCCTTCTACGACGACTGCCGCACGGCGTTGTGCGCGGATGGCCTGCTGGTGGTCAACCTGCACACGGCCCACCCCGAGTTCCCGCTGCATGCGGCCAGGCTGCAGCGGGCTTTCGATGGCGAGGTTCTCTTCGTCGGCGACAAGGACTGCAGCAACACCGTCGCCTTCGCGGGCCAGGGCGCGCTGCGGGGGGCGCCGCGCGCCGGTGCGATGCACAAGCCGCGGCTGCTGGCGCGCCAGGCCTGGGACGAACTCCTGCCTGCCTTCGCCCGCGTGGCGGCGGCACTCCAGCAGCAGCGCGACGAAGGCTAGYTGGTCGCCGGCTGGCGCAGAGCCGCCAGCGTGAACAGATAGCTGTCCGCCGCCTTGGGCTGGTGGCAGGCCAGGCAGCGCGGCTGCTGCAGGGCCAGGCGCGGCGTGCCATCGGCACTCCAGACGCCGTAGTTCCAGTTGCCATTGCGCAGCAGCGGCGGGATGGCGTCGCCCCAGCCGGCGCGCGTTTCCATGCCGACGTAGGTCTTGATGGTGCCCGGTGTCCAACGGCCATCGGCACCGATCTGCGGGGTGTAGTTCACCGACAGCAGGATGGAACCTTCGGGCAGGGGCTTGCCGGCGCGCGCGGCGTCCAGGGCCGGCCGGTTCGCATAGCGCAGCGTCAGCGTCTTGTTGGCCTCGTCCTGCTCGCGCTTGTACTCGACATAGGCCTGCGGGAAGTCCTTGGGCAGGGCCATGGCCGACACGGTGGCGGCGTGCGGCGCCGTGGCGGCGGCGTCCGAAGGTGCGGGTGGCAGGCTGCTCCAGTAGGCGGACAGGGCCTTGATGTCGTCCGCGTTCAGCTGCGCCGCCATCGCCGCCATCAGGTCGTTCTTGCGCGTGCCGGCCTTGAAGGCCTCGAGCTGGCGGGCCAGATAGGTCGCCTTTTGGCCGGCGAGATTGGGGATGTCCGGCGCGATGCTGACACCGGCCACGCCATGGCAGGCCTGGCAGGTGGCCACCTTGGCCGGCGGTGCCTCGGCCAGCACGGTCGAGCCCACCAGGGCGAGAGCAGGCAGCAGCAGACGAACAACGGGCATGGCAGCTCCAGGGGGCTTGGGGGGCGATGGCCATGCTGCGCGCAAGCCGGCGCCGCGGCCACCAGGAAAGCCCCAGGCCTTGCGATGGAATATTTTTTGGGAGCCCTGCATCCAAAGGCCGGGCCGGTGGCTAGTGAGAAGGTGAGCTGCGGCCACAACCCGTGTTTCAACCCTCTCTTGATGGAGATTCAGCATGCACAAGATCACCCCCACCGTCCTGGCCTGCGCCGCCGTTCTCGGCCTGTCGGCCTGCGCCGGCATGGCCCCCCCGGCTCCCGTCTTCAGCCAGGCGGCGCTGCCTGAGGCCGTCAAGGTGCCGGCCGGCCACCGCGTCGTGATGGAGACCGTCGGTGTCGGCGAGATCACCTATGAGTGCCGCGCCAAGGCCAGCACGGCCGGCGCCTTCGAGTGGGTGTTTGTCGGTCCCAAGGCCGATCTGAACAGCCGTGCCGGTGCGAAGCAGGGCACGTACTTCGGCCCGCCGGCCACCTGGGCGTCCAACGACGGCTCGCGCATCACCGGCACGCAGGTGGCGGTGGCGCCGCACACGGCGGGCAACATCCCGCTGCAACTCGTCAAGGCCAACCCGGCCTCCGGCCCGGGCGCGATGTGGGACGTGAGCTATGTGCAGCGTGTGGCGACGCAGGGCGGCGTGGCGCCGGCCGTCGCTTGCGACGCAGCCGGCGTGGGCCGCAAGGAAGTGGTCAAGTACCAGGCCGACTACATCTTCTGGAAGGCCGCCTGACCCGAACGAGCGGTGGGCTAGAGTCCACGCGGACTTGAGCCCTCTGTGCCCTTGAACCTCCCGCCCTTCGACTATGAAGCCGCGCTGCTCGCCTGCGCGCGGGGCGAGCGCTTTGCGCTGCGCGCGCTGTACGAACGTGAGGCGCGCTGGCTGCTGGGCGTGGCGCTGCGCATCGTGCGCGACCGCGAGCGCGCGGAGGACGTGCTGCACGACGCCTTCGTGCAGGTCTGGGAGCACGCCGCCAGCTTCCAGCCGGCGTTGGGCTCGGCGCGTGGCTGGATCTACACCGTCGTGCGCCACGCGGCGTTGAAAGCCGTGCGCGAGCCCGGCCGTCTGCAGGTGATGGACGTGACTGAATTGACCGCCCTGTCCGACGCGCAACAGCGCAACGCACCGGTCGATGACGACCGCGGTCTCGACGCCGACAGCCTGGAGCGCTGCCTGCAGCGGCTGGAGGCGCCGCGCCGCGCCTGCGTCGTGCACGCCTTCGTCGACGGCTACACGCATGAGGAGATCGCGGCGCGGCTGAACACGCCGCTGGGCACCGTCAAGTCGTGGATCAAGCGCAGCCTGGCAAGCCTGAAGGAGTGCCTGTCGTGATCGCCCTGCAGGACCCCATCGAGCGTGATGCCGCGGCCGGCGAGTATGTGTTGGGCACGCTGAGCGCCGAGGATCACGCGACCGTGGTCGCCGCACTGCCGCAGGACGCGGCGCTGCGGGCCGCGGTCTATGCCTGGCAGGACCGCCTGCTGTCTCTGAGCGCCCAGGCGCCAGCGGTGCAGCCGGCGGCTTCGGTGTGGACACGCCTGTCGCTCGCGCTGGACAGCCGACAGCCGCCGCCCCAGGCAGCGCAGACCCGCACGCCCTGGTGGCAGGGCTTGCGCTTCTGGCAGGGCCTCAGTGCGGTCGGCGCGGTCGCGTCGCTGCTGCTGGCGCTGCGCCTGCTCGCGCCGCTGCCGGTGGCCGACGGCGCGCGCTACGTGGCCCTGCTGGAGAGCCCCGACGAGCGCCATGTGGCCGGCTGGGTGGTGGAGGTGCAGGCCGGCGGCGCGCTGCGCCTCGTGCCGGTGGGCGACATGCCGCCCGTGCCGCCCGGGCGCTCGCTGCAGTTCTGGACCAAGCCGCAGGGCGCGGCAGGGCCGACCTCGCTGGGCCTGGTGCGCGCCGGGCAGCCGGTGGAGATGCCCGTCACGCGCCTGCCGGCCGTCGGCGCGCAGCAGCTGTTCGAAATCACGCTGGAGCCCGAGGCCGGTTCGCCGATAGCCAAACCCACCGGTCCCATCCTGTTCGTGGGCCGCACCGTCGCGCTCTAGGGCCTGCCAACCCCACGGCAGTCGGCCGCGAAGGCCACCCGCCAGGGGTCAATCAAGGCGCAACGCACCGCCCGCATTGATATGCGGGCAAGCGGGGCAACGCGGAGTGACCCCTGGCGGGTCGCCTTCCCTTCGGGTCACAACGCGGTCTGCTGCCGTGGGGTTGGCAGGCCCTAAGGCCGGAAGGAACGATAGACGCCGCGCCGTTCGGGCCGGCTCAGCACCAGCTGCCACAGCTGACCCTGGCGCGAGCGAAAGAAGCCGGCGCAGCTCAGCAGGTAGTAGCGGAACATGCGGCGGAAACCTTCTTCGTAGCGCGTGGCCAGGCGCGGCCAGGCGGCCTCGAAGCGCTCGGCCCAGCTCATCAGCGTGCGGTCGTAGTCGGTGCCGAAGTTGTGCCAGTCCTCGACGATGAAGCGGCCCTCCAGCGCGCCCGCCAATTCGACAGGCGAGGGCAGCTTGCCGTTGGGGAAGATGTAGCGCTCGATCCAGGGATCGGTGTGCGGTGCGCGGCGGTCCACGCCGATGCTGTGCAGCAGCATCAGGCCATCAGGCGCCAGCAGCCGGCGCGCGGTGTCGAAGTAGGTGGCGTAGTTCTTCAACCCCACATGCTCGAACATGCCGACCGACACGATCTTGTCGAAGCGGCCCTGCAGGGAGCGGTAGTCCTGCAGCAGCAGCGTGACGGGCAGGCCGGCGCAGCGCGCCTCGGCCAGGGCCAGTTGTTCCTTGCTGACGGTGATGCCGGTGACGCGCACGCCATGGTGCTCGGCCGCGAATTGCGCCAGACCGCCCCAGCCGCAGCCGATGTCCAGCAGGGTCTCGCCGGGCTTGAGTTCGAGCTTGCGGCAGATCATCGCCAGCTTGTGCTCCTGGGCCTGCTCCAGGTCCCGAGCATGGGCCCAATAGGCGCAGGAATAGATCATGCGCGAGTCCAGCATGGACTCGAAGACGTCGTTGCCGACGTCGTAGTGGTGCTCACCGACCTGGTGGGCCCGTTCGACGCTTTGCAGGTTGAACAGGCGCTGGCGCAGGCTTTCCAGCAACAACCTCAGCTTGGCACTGGCGGGGGCGGTGCGGTCGAGTTCGGCACGGATCAGGCGCTCGAACATCATGTCCAGCCGCTCGCAATCCCAGTCGCCGTCGACATAGGCCTCGCCGGCGCCCAGTGACCATTGCGTCAGGATGCGGCGATAGGTGCGGGCGTCGTGGACCCGCATGTCCCAGGGCCGCGTGCCGTTGATCTGCACGTCGGCGCGCGCCAGCAGCTCGCGCAGCACGGTGGGCGGCTGCGGCGCCGCATGCGGCTTGGGCCCCTCGGGCCGGAACAGCGTGGCTTGCTCCGATGGCATGCGCAGCGACTCCTTTCAACGACGCTTCCAGTTTGCCGTCGCGGCCGCCGCGCCGCAGCCCCAGGTTTCAATGACTCACGATGCGCGGGGATATCAGGACGGCAGGCCCCAACCGAACGGGTCATCTGGCGCGATGAGCAGCGTCGCCTCGGCGCTGATGAAGGCCTGGCCGCGGATGGTGGGCACGATGCTTGCCGCATCCCTTTCGTACCAGGCCTCGAAGACGCTGCCGATGACGCTGGCCTGGCGCCAGACCTCACCGGCGGCGAGCTTGCCCGCCGCGGCCAGGCAGGCCAGCTTGGCGCTGGTGCCGGTGCCGCAGGGGGAGCGGTCGTACTGTCGGCCGGGGCAGAGCACGAAGCTGCGCGAGTCGGCCAGGGCCGGGTCGACGTCGACGAAGAGCTCGATGTGGTCGATGACGGCGCCGTCCGCGCCGCGGTGGCCTTGCGCGTGCAGGGCCTCGCCCAGCAGGGCCGCGTAGTCGGTCAGCGCGGCCACCCGATCTGGAACCACGGCCTGGCCATGGTCGGCGCACAGGAAGAACCAGTTGCCGCCCCAGGCGATGTCGCCGGTCACGGTCTGGCCCGTGGGGAGCTCGACGCTGACGCCGGCGGCCAGGCGGTAGGCCGGCACATTGCGCACGCTGACCCGCCCGTCCTGGTGCAGCGTCGCCAGCACGTTGCCCACCGGCGTCTCGATGACATGCTCGCCCGCCTCGATGCGGCCCAGATGCGCCAGCGTCGCGATCAGGCCGATGCTGCCGTGGCCGCACATGCCGAGGTAGCCGGCGTTGTTGAAGAAGATGACGCCGGCCGTGTGCGCGGGGTCCTGCGGGGCGCACAGCAGGGCGCCGACCAGCACTTCGCTGCCGCGCGGCTCCAGCAGCGTGGCGCGGCGGTAGCGGTCGTGCTCGCGGCCCAGCAGCTCACGGCGTTCGGCCATGGTGCCCGTGCCGAGATCGGGGAAGCCATCGATGACGACGCGTGTCGGCTCGCCACCGGTGTGGGAGTCGATGATCTGGATGCGCTTCATGGTCGCGCGACGGCGGCAGCGTCCAGCTTGAAGGCGGCCACCGTCTCCGCCAGCTGGCGGGCTTGATGTTGCAGGCTCTCGGCCGCCGCGGCGCTCTCCTCCACCAGGGCGGCGTTCTGCTGCGTGACCTGGTCGAGCTGGTTGACGGCCTCGCCGATCTGTCCCAGCCCCTTGCTCTGCTCGCCGCTGGCCGCGCTGATCTCGCTGATCAGGTCGGCCACGCGCCGCACCTGGGTCACGACGTCGTCGACGGTGCGGCCGGCCTCGCCGACCAGCTTGTTGCCGGCATCGACCCGCTCGACGCTGGCGCCGATCAGCGACTTGATCTCGCGCGCCGCCTCGGCGCTGCGCGTGGCCAGCGTGCGCACTTCGCCGGCCACCACCGCAAAGCCGCGGCCCTGCTCGCCGGCCCGGGCCGCTTCCACGGCGGCGTTCAGCGCCAGGATATTGGTCTGGAAGGCGATGCCGTCGATGGTGCCGATGATGTCGGCGATCTTGCGCGAGCTGGTCGTGATCTGGTCCATGGTGCTGACGACCTGCACCATGACCTGGCCGCCCGCCTCGGCCACGCGCGCGGCGCTGTCGGCCATCTGCGCCGCCTGGCGGGCCGTGTCGGTGTTGTGCTTCACGGTGGCGCTCAGCTCCTCCATGGACGCCGCCGTCTCTTCCAGGCTGCTGGCCTGCTCCTCGGTGCGCTGGCTGAGGTGGGCATTGCCCTCGGCGATCTGGCCGCTGGCCGTGGCGACGCTGTCGGCATTGCCGCGCACGCTGCCGACGATGGTCACGAGCGCATCGTTCATCTTCTGCAGCGCACACAACAACTGGCCGGGCTCGTCCTTGCGGCTGGTGTCCAGGCGCAGGCGCAGGTCGCCCGCGGCCACCGTCTCGGCGGCGGCCACGGCCTGGTCGATGGGTGCGACGACCGAGCGCGTGATCAKCATCGCCAGGGCCGCGCCCACCGCCACGGCCAGCACCGCGGCCACCAGCACGGCGATGGCGGCGAAGTCCACCTTGTCGTCGGTGGCCTTGGCGGACTCGTGCATCTGCGTCTTCTGGAATTCCACCAGCGCCTCCAGCGCCGCGAAGTACTTGCCCTGGTAGGTGCGAGTCTCGGACAGCATCAGGTCACGGGCCGCGTCGGCCTCGTTCTTCAGCCCCAGGTCGATGACGCGCTGGATGGAGGCGTCGTAGGGCCCATGCGCCTGCGCGGCGGCGGCCATCAGACGGCGGCCCTGCTCCTCCTGGATGCCCTCGAGCTTCTTCTCGAGCCCGACGATCTGCGCGCGCGCGGCCGTCACGTCGGCCAGTTCCTTCTTCTTGCCGGCCTCATCGGAGAGCATGACGATGTCGCGCACCGACTGGGCGATCTCGTTGACGTGGTCCTTGATCGATTCGAGCTGCTGGACCTTGACCATGCGGTCCTCCACCATCAGCTCCAGCGCGGCGTTGATCTGGTGCAGCTGGGTGCGCGCATAGCCGGCCAGCAGCACGCTGAACATGATGGACAGCGCAAAGGCAAGCCCGAGGCGGCGGCCGATACGCAGGTCGTTGAGAAATCGCATGCTGTTTCTCCCGGGGCTGGACGAGCCGGTTCGGCCGCGCCTGTGTTGTGTCATCCTTTGGCCTCGCATCGCGAAGCGCGGTGCAGCGTAAGGCGGAACGGTCATGGCTGTCACTGGCAATCTGGGTGAAAAAGTTCTCGCGTTGGTGGCGGAGCCCCCGTTGGCGGACTGCGCGCCCAGCCCGCGGCCCCGCGATGCGGCCGCCCGCGTCATCGAGGGTGCCGCCGCCAAGGCCGGCCTGGCCGCCGGCACCCTGGCCCTGCCGCCCGGGCCGCTGGGTTGGGCCACCATCGCACCGGAGATGCTGGCCGTGTGGCAGATCCAACGCCAGTTGGTGGCCGATATCGCCGCCCTCTATGGGCGCAGCGCCGACCTCGGGCCGGCGCAGATGCTGTGGTGCCTGTTCCGCCACACCGCTGCCCAGGCCCTGCGTGATCTGACGGTGCGCGTTGGCGAACGGGTCATCGTGCGCCCCGCCGCCCAGTTGCTGCTGCAGCGTGTCGCCGAGGCCATCGGCGTGCACCTGGGCAAGAAAGCCGCCAGCCGGGTGCTGTCGCGCTGGGTACCCCTGGTCGGTGCCGCGGGTGTCGGCGCCTATGCCTACTGGGACACGCGCCAGGTCGGTCGTGCCGCCTTGCAGCTGTTCGAGAGCGAACAGGTGATCGAGAACGAGCCGGGCTAGCCGTCTCGGCGACAACCCTGTGTAACTTCTGTGTCCGGCCTGACAAACTCGGCCCATGCAATTGCCGGCCATCCTCGACATCGAAGCCTCGGGCTTTGGCCGTGGCAGCTATCCCATCGAGGTGGGGTTCTGTAGCGGCGAGGGCGCGCTGTTCTGCGGCCTGATCGCCCCTGAACCCGAGTGGCAGCATTGGGACGCTGGGGCCGAGGCCTTGCACGGCATCAGCCGCGAGCTGCTGCGGCGCCATGGCCGGCCGGTGCGCTGGATGGCCGAGCAGCTCAACGCCCGCCTGGCCGGCCAGACCGTCTACTGCGATGGCTGGGGCCAGGACTACCCCTGGCTGGCGCGCCTCTTTGACGCTGCGGGCCTGGGGCTGCGCTTCAAGCTGGACGATCTGCGCGGCTTGCTCAACGAAGCCGAGGCGCTGCGCTGGCGCGGTGTCGTCGATGTCGTGCGCCAGCGCCAGCGCCTGACCCGCCACCGCGCCAGCAGCGACGCCCGCGTGCTGCAACTGGCGCTCAACGAGATCAAGAACGGCGTCGCCGCCTAGAGTTCCCCGCCTCGGTAGCAGCCGCGCCCGGCGCGCTTGGCCTCGTACAGGCTGGCATCGGCCCTCTCCACTAGCTGCTCCAGGCTGGCGGGCCCCGTCGCGACGCAGTAGCCCACGCTGACGCCGATCTCCAGCTCCAGCTCACCGATGTGATACGGGGCGCTGACGGCCTGCAGCAGCTTGCCCGACACGGCCGCCGCGGCGCGGGGGTCGTGCAGCTGGGGCAGCAGTACGGCGAACTCGTCGCCACCGAGGCGGGCGACCAGATCGGCCGGCCGCAGCGCATGGCGCAGGCGCAGGGCCACGGCCTTCAGCAGCGCGTCGCCGGTCGGGTGGCCGTGCTGGTCGTTGACGGGCTTGAACTTGTCCAGGTCGAGATAGAGCAGGGCCAGCTGCTGGCCGTCGGCGTCGGCCAGCAGCTGGCGCGCGCCCTCCTCGAAACCGGCGCGGTTGAGCAGCTGGGTCAACGCATCGGTCTGCGAGGCCAGGCGCAGCCGCGCCTCCTCGCGCCTGGCCTCGGTCACATCGACCTCGATCGCGATCAGGCCTTCGATCTTGCCGCTCTGCACGCGCAGCGGCGCGTACTGCACGTCGAAGCTGTGGCCGTCGCGCTCGCAGGGGTCGACGAGATCCAGCCGGCGCGTTTCGCCGGCCAGGGCGCTGGCGATCAGCGGCGCGCGGGCTGCGTAGTGCTGCGCGCCGAACAGATCGGCCAGCGGCCGGCCGACCCAGTCCTTGAGTTCGACGCGGTGCTGCTCCTCGAAGGCGGCATTGAAGAAGATCACGCGGCCCTCGGTATCGCCGACGAGGAACTGGGCCCGCGCCGTGTGCGCGACGGCCAGCAGCATGGCCTCGCTGCGCTCGCGCTCGCGCTGGGCGCGCAGCTGCTCGGACATGTCGCGCAGGATGACCGAGACCGTCTCGACGCGGCCGCGCACATCGCGGTGCATGATGATGAGACAGTCCATGGGCACCCGCGCATCACCCATCTGCAGGCTGATGCGGCCGCGCCAATGGCCTTCGCGCATGGCTTCGGGCAGGACCAGCTTTTCGTAGAGGTCGAGCTGCTCGGCCGAGAAGTAGTCGGCGATGTGGGCGTCGGCCAGCGGCGCGTCCGCCGCCATGCCCAGATGGGCCCGTGCCGCCGGGTTCAGATAGGTGACCTGGCCATGCTCGCGGGCCTGGCAGACGAAGTCGGGCGTCATGTCGAAGATGGCGGTCAGCGTCTGGCGCGCCTTCTCCTGCTCGCCGCGCTCGGTCACGTCCTCGACGGTGCCCGCCTGGCCGGCCACCTGGCCGTCGAAATAGAGCGGCGCCGTGCGCACCGCGATCCAGCGGATGCGGCCATCGTCGCCGCGCTTCATCTTGCGCACCATGTCGATGGGCTCGCCGGTGGCCATCTGGTGCTTCCAGCGCTGGATCAGCATGTCGCGCTGCTCGGGTTGCACCAGCGTGGTCCAGCCCCATTCGATGTCCTCGCGCTTGAGGCCGTGCACGCGCAGATAGCTGTCGTTCACATAGACGATGCGGCCGGTCTCGTCGGTGCGGAACAAGCCCAGCGGCATGGCATTGCTGGTGGCCTGCAGCGTGGCCTCGCGCAGCCGCGCGGCGCGCTGCAGCTGGCCCAGCCAGCGCGCCAGCAGCACCAGGCCCAGGGTGGCCATGGCCGCCAGGGCCAGCAACAGGGTGCGCTGGCGCCAGAAAGGCAGGAGCGCGTCCTCCTCGGTGCCAGACAGCAGCAGCTTGAGGCCGTAGTCGGACAGGCTGACGAAGGCGCCGATGCGGGGCCGGCCGTCGGTGGCCGCGCCGCTGCTGGCGTAGAAGCCTTCGTCACCGGTGAGGTCGCGGCGGGCCGCCGGGAACTGCTCGAAGATGTTGCGCCCGACAAAGCCCGGTATCTCGGGCCAGCGCGACAGGGTCAGGCCGTCGGCGCGCAGCATGACGAGGGAGGCGGGCGGCAGCGGCACGAACAGGCCCTGGGCGTCGTGCAGGCGCTGCAGGTCGATGGTGGCCACGACGAACTCATAGTCGTCCAGCGGCCGCGACAGGCGCATCAGCAGCGGCAGGCGCAGCCGGCCGTCGTCGATGCGGCCACCCAGGCGCAGCGGCAGGCCCAGCGAGATGCCCTCGGGCACGAGGCCGGCGATCTCGCCGAAGGCCGCGGTGCCGGCGATGCTGGCGTCGTCATCCTCGCTGCCGGCCTGCAGCCGCCGCACCTTGCCGGTGGGCGAGACGAGGACGATGTCGACCATCTGGCGCGAGCCGCTGCGCACGCTGTCGACGAACTGGCGCAGCATGGCGTCGGCCTGGGGGCGGTCGCCGCGCCGCGTCAGCAGCCACAGGTCGACGACGCGCAGCGCGCTCTCGGCCTGGCGCAGCACCGGCTCGGTCTGCATCGCGACGGCGCGCACGCCGGTGGCGAGTTCCTGGCGCTGCCGGGCCAGCAGTTCGCGCGGTTTCTCGATGGCGTACCAGCCCACCACGACCCAGATCGTCAGCACGACGGAGCCGAAGGCCAGGGCGGGTGCCAGCAGCAGCGCGCGCTCGCGCCAGCGGCGGCGGCGTGCCTGGCGCAGCGGCTCGGCGGGCGGGGTGGCGTCGCTCATCGGGGGCAGGGGTTGCGGGGCATTTTGCGCCGCAGGCCCATCCGCGTGCGGTGCTATTTCGCGCAGAACAGCCCGGCGTGCTGTTCGCGCAGCAGCTTCTTCTGCACCTTGCCCATGGCATTGCGCGGCAGTTCCGGCACGACCAGGATGCGCTTGGGCACCTTGAAGCCTGCGATGCGGGCCTTCAGCGCCTGGATCAGCGCCTCGGGGTCGGGCTGGCCGGCCGGCGTGATGACGGCGACGACCGCCTCGCCGAAGTCCGCATGGGGAACGCCGATGACGGCCGATTCCCCCACGCCCGGCAACTCGTTCAGGAAGCCCTCGATCTCGGCCGGGTAGACGTTGAAGCCGCCGCTGATGATGAGGTCCTTGCTGCGGCCGATCAGCGTCAGATAGCCGTTCGCGCCGACGCGGCCGACGTCGCCGGTCTTGAACCAGCCGTCCGCCGTGAACTCCTCGGCCGTCTTCTCGGGCATCTGCCAATAGCCGCTGAAGACATTGGGCCCGCGCACCTGCACATGGCCGATCTCGTCCGCCGCGCAGGCTTCGCCGTCGTCGTTGACGATGCGCAGGCCGACGCCGGGCAGGGCCGGGCCGACGGTGCCGCCGATGCGTTCACCGTCTGCGGGCCGGCAGGGGTTGGAGGTCAGCATCAGCGTCTCGCTCATGCCGTAGCGCTCCAGGATCAGGTGACCCGTGCGGGCCTGCCAGTCGCGCCAGGTCTCGATGAGCAGCGGCGCCGAGCCGCTGATGAAGAGGCGGATGTTCTTCGTGTCGAGCCGCTTCTCCTGCAGCAGCCGCACATAGAGCGTGGGCACGCCCATGAAGACGGTGGCCTCGGGCAGGCGGCGCGCCACCGGGCCGGCCTCGAACTTGTTGAACCACAGCATCTTGCTGCCGTTCAGCAGTGCCCCATGCGAGGCGACGAAGAGGCCGTGCACGTGGAAGATGGGCAGGGCGTGCAGCAGCACGTCGTCGGGCTTCCAATCCCAGAAGGTTTGGAGCGTCTGCGCGTTGCTCAGCAGATTGCCGTGGCTGAGCATGGCGCCCTTGCTGCGCCCGGTCGTGCCGCTGGTGTAGAGGATGGCGGCGAGGTCGCCGTCGGCGCGTTCGACGGTTTCGTGGGCCAGCGGCATCTGCGCGGCGCGGTCCAGCAGCGTGCCCGTGCGGTCATCGTTCAACGTGAAGACCCAGCGCACGCCGCGCTGGAAGGCCAGCTTGCTGACCCAGCCGAAGTTCCTGCCCGCGCAGATCACGGCGCCGGGCGCGGCATCGCTGATGAAATGCTCCAGTTCGGCCGCGTGATAGGCCGGGTTCAGCGGCAGATAGACGAAGCCGGCGCGCAGCACGGCGAGGTAGAACATGAGCGCCTCGACGCTCTTGTCGGTGTGCACGGCAACGCGGCTGCCGGCGGGCAGGGCGAGCTGGCCCAGCCAGTTGGCCAGCATGGCGCTGCCGGTGTCGAGGTCACGCCAGCTGTAGAGCAGGCCATCGTTGTCGATGGCGGTCGAGTCGAGATCCGCCGGGAAGCCGGCGCGCAGGGCCGAGTAGAGATTCATCGGCGCTCAGTCCATCTTGGCGCCGGAGCGCTTGACGACCTCCGCCCAGCGCTTGACCTCGGCGCTGACGAACTGCCCGAAGGCGTCGCCGTAGAGATTGGGCGTCTCGGCGCCCAGGCCGTGCCAGATGTTGCGGATGTCGTCCGTCGCGAAGGCGCGCTTCAGCTCCGCCTGCATGGCGCCGACGGCTTCCTTGGACGTGCCCTTGGGGGCCCACAGGCCATACCAGGTCGACACCTCATAGCCCGGCACGCCAGCCTCGGCGGCGGTCGGTACATCGGGGAAGCCGACGGCGCGCTGCTTGCCGGCCACGGCCAACGCCTTGATGCGGCCGCTCTTGATGTGGGTGGCCGACGAGCCCAGGCCGTCGAACATCAGGTCCACCTGGCCGGCGATCAGGTCCTGCAGGGCCGGGCCGGCGCCGCGGTAGGGGATGTGGGTGATGAAGGTCTTGGTCTGCAGCTTGAACAGCTCGCCGGCCAGGTGGTGGGAGGTGCCGTTGCCGGCCGAGCCGTAGTTCAGCTTGCCGGGCTTGGCGCGCACGGTGGCGAGCAGGCCCTTGAGGTCGCTGACGGGCACCTGGCCCGGGTGCACGACGATGACCTGGGGCACGCTGGCCAGCAGGGCGACGGGGATGAAGTCCTCTTCCAGCCGGTAGTCCAGCCGCGGGTACATGGACGGCGCGATGGTGTGGTGCACGGCGCCCATGAAGAAATTGCTGCCGTCCGGCGCCAGCTTGGCCGCGATGCCCGCGCCCACCGTGCCGCCGGCACCGCCCTTGTTGTCGATGATGACCTGGCGGCCCAGCTGCCTTGTCAGCAGCGCGGTCAGCGGCCGCGCGAAGGCATCGGTGCCGCCCCCGGCGGGGAAGGGAACGATCCAGGTGTAGGGCTTGTTGCCCTGGGCCTGCACGAGCCAGGGGCTCATCAGCGCAGGCAGCAGCATGCGTCGCTTCATCGGCTCGTCTCCGTCAGTGTTGTGCCGGGATTATGGGCAAGGCTCAGGGTTGCAGCAGCGCCGTGATGCGCGCCAGCAGCTCCTGCTTGGAGAAGGGCTTGTTGAGGCTGTCGCAGCGCGCCTCGCTGAGGAACTGGCGGGCGATGGGTGACAGCGTGTCGCCGGTGACGAACAGCATGCGTCGCGCCAGCGCCGGGTGCAGGGCCTTGACCTCGCGCCAGAGCTGGGCGCCGTCGATGTCGGGCATGTGCAGGTCGCTGACGATGGCGTCGAAGCGCGCCTCGGCCAGCATGGCCAGTGCGACGGCGCCGGACTCCGCCGTCATGACCTCGTAGCCGGCGCCGGACAGCATCTCGCCGATCAGCTCGGCGATCTCGGCCTCGTCGTCGACGACGAGCAGGCGGGCGCTGCATTCATCCGTCTCCGGCAGGGGCACGGGTTCGGTCTCGCTGGGCTCGGGCTCGCCGCTGACGGGCATCTGCAGGCAGAAGCAGGCGCCTGCGCCGAAGTCGCCGTCGTCCTGCATCGTCAGCTCGCCGCCGTGGTCGCGCGCGATGGAGCGGGACACGGCCAGGCCCAGGCCCGTGCCCACGCCCTCGCTCTTGGTCGTGAAGAAGGGTTCGAAGATGCGCTCGCGCAGCTCGGACTCGATGCCGGGGCCGTTGTCGCGCACGCGCAGCCAGACGCGCGGCGTGCGGCGGCGGTCACCGTCGGTCATGGGTGCGACGCCGGTGGAGACGGTCAGGCGGCGGCCGTTGTCGCGCGCGCCCAGGGCCTGCTGGGCGTTGACGATGAGGTTGAGCACGATCTGGCCGATCTGGTCGGCGTCGGCCTTGACGGGGGGCAGGCCGGGCAGCAGGTCCAGCGTGACGGCGATGCCGTGGCTGCGCAGCACATAGCCCAGCATGTCGACGGCGGCGGTGGCGAGGTCGTTCAGCGCCACCTCGCTGCGGTTGGCCGGCCGGCTGCGCGCCATGTTCAGGAAGGTGCGCACGATGCGGCCGCAGCGCTCGGCGGCCTCGTGGATGCGCTGGGCATCGGCGGCCCGCGGGTCGCCGCTCATCTTCTCGGCCAGCAGCGCCGCACGCCCCATGACGATGGACAGCGGGTTGTTCAGCTCGTGGGCCACGCCGGCCAGCAGGCTGCCCATGGCGGTCAGCTTCTCGCTCTGGCGCAGCGCCTCGCGCTGGCGCTCGATCTCGCTGAGCGCCGTCTGGCGCTCGGACAGGTCGAACAGCGACGCCGTGTAGAAGGCCTGGCCGGCGACGTCGGTGCGCCACAGCACCATCTCGACCGGGAACTCGTCGCCGTTGGCGCGCTGGGCCTGCATCTCGATGCGCTTGCCGATGATGCGCTGCTCACCGCCGGCCGTGACGCGGGCCATGCCGGCCTCGTGGGCTGCGCGCAGTCGCGCCGGGATCATGACCTCGGAGACCGGGCGACCCAGGGCCGCGTCGCGGGCGAGGCCGAACATCGCAGCGGCAGCGGGGTTGAACTCGACGATGTGGCCGCTCGCGTCGGTGGACACCAGGGCCGCCATCGCATGGTCGAAGATCGAGGACTTGAGGGCCTCGCTGGCCTGCAGTTCGGCGACCTTGGCCGACAGTTCGGCGTCGCGGATCTTGAGTTCGGTCAGGTCCAGGCTGATGGCCACGGTCGACTGGGGCACGCCTTCGCGCACGTCCACCGGCACGAGGTGCTCGCGCATATAGCGCCGGCCCACGCCGGCGAGCTCGGTCCAACCCTCCCAGGCGACGGTCTGGCCCGTGGCCAGGCGCTCGCGCACCGCGCTGTAGCTGGCGTAGGCGGCCTCACCGAGGATGCGGCCGATGGGCTGGCCCAGCACCTGCTTGGCATGCAGGCCGGTGAACTTGAAGAACTCGTGGTTGGCCCAGACGAAGCGTTCGCCGACGTCGATGACGACGACGCGCGCCGGCACCGCTTCCAGCAGTTGGGACAGCAGCGGCAGCGTGGCCTTGAGCACGCTGCCGAGCTCGCCCACGCCGGCGTCGGGTGCGGGGTGGAAGTGGACGGTTTCTGTCATTCGGCTCGCTCCTGGGCGCGGCCGATGATAAGGACGCTCAAGCCGCCAGCACCTCGGTAGCAGCACCCTCTTGCATGGTCCGCGCGACATGGCCGTACATCGCCGTCCAGGCTTCGCGCACCTCGGCCGTGAAACCGTCGCCCAGGCCCGCGGCCAGGGTGTCGAGCAGTGCGGCGCCGACGCTGGCGTAGTGCGCCTCGACGACGCCGTAGCCGGCATGGCGCTGGCCGAGCTTGAGCAGCACGGGGTTCAGCGAGGCGGGACGGTCCAGCAGGTCGATGGCGGCGCCGATCATCTGCATCAGCCGCGCACCCTGCTCGCCCATGTCGCCGCCGCGGAACAGCGCGCGCAGTGCGGGGTCACGGGCAAACAGCTGGGCATAGAAGGCCTCGGCCACGGTGGGCGCCAGGGGCTTGAGCGGCGCGAAGCTGCTGCGGATCAGGTCGATTTGCTGCGGGGTCATGGCGGCGGTCTCGGTTCAGTGGATGAGGTAGGCGTCGGCGACGGGGGCGAACACGCACAGCAGCGGCAGGGCCATGACGAGACGCTCCAGCAGATTCCAGCGGGGCGCGGGCTGAGGGCTGTGCTCGAGGTCTTCGGCGAAGGCTTCGCTGCGGTAGCCGACCAGCATGGTCTCGGGCCAGTCGGTGTGGGGGTTGTCGCTGCGGTAGTGCATGGCGGTCTTCCGGTTGGTGTGTCGCTACTGTCGGCAGCGCCGGTTTCAAACCCGCTTCACGCTGGCGCGCCTGTGTTGCGTTTGTTTCAGCCCCGTGCCGTGCCGGGCGGTCCTGCCTATCATTCGTCGCCATGCCAGACGTCACCCCCACCGTGCTGCTCGTCGACGACGAGCCCGAACTGCGCGCCCTGCTGGCCGAGTACTTCGGCCGCAACGGCTTCGAAGTCATGCAGGCCGAGAACGCGGCCGAGGCGCGCCTGCGCGTCGCTGAACGCGTGCCCGACGTTGCGGTGCTCGACATCAACATGCCGGGCGAGAACGGCCTGTCCCTGGCCCGGGCGCTGCGCGAGAGCCACCCGCGCCTGGCCGTGCTGATGCTGACGACGGCCGGTGAGGCCATCGACCGCATCGTGGGCCTGGAGGTGGGCGCGGACGACTACATCGCCAAGCCCTTCGAGCTGCGCGAACTGCTGGCCCGCGTGCGCGCCGTGCTGCGCCGCCTGCAGGTGACGGCGGCGCCCCTGCCGGCGCCCGGCGACCCGGAGCGTGTCGCCTTCGGCCTGTGCGAGCTCGACATGGCCCAGCGCAAGCTCTTCGGCACGGACGGCGAGGAGATCGACATCACCGCCGCCGAATTCGACCTGCTGGCCCTGTTCACCCGCCACCCCAACCGCCCGCTGAACCGCGACCAGATCATGGAACAGGCGCACAACCGCGGCTGGGACGTCTTCGACCGCAGCATCGACCTGCGCGTCATGCGCCTGCGCCGCAAGGTGGAGCGCAACCCGGACAAGCCGGAGGTCATCAAGACGGTGAGGAACGTTGGTTACGTCTACGTGCCGGCTGTTTGAATTGGCGATGCTTGCCGGTCGATCCGGCAAGCCGGGCCGAGCGCCGGGCCGCCCCTAGCCGGCCCGCCAGGGCGATGTGCTTGCGGCTCAATGCCGCGAGCATCGCCGTCCCCCAGGGGGCTGAGGCCGGACACATTACGCCCAGTGGGCGTGATGTGCCTGCCGAAGAGCTGCGGCACTGCCGCAGCGCGGTCTGCAAGACCGACCAGCTTCGCCGCGTTCAGCAGGCGAACTGGACGAGGGGCCTCAGTTTGCTGTGGGTAGCTTGAGCCAACGCTGCAAGCGCGTGCGCAGCGCGACGAAGTCCAGCGGCTTGGTCAGGTGCTCGTCCATGCCGGCCTCGAGGCTGGCAGCCACGTCGGCGTCCAGCGCATGGGCCGTCAGGGCCAGGATGGGGAAGGCGGGCAGCTTGCCTTCGCGCTGCTGGGTGCGGATGCGGCGGGCGCATTCCAGGCCGTCCATGCCGGGCATCTGGATGTCCATCAGCACGAGGTCGGGTGCGGATTCGGCGCAGGCGGCCAGCGCTTCGAGGCCGTTCTTGGCCAGGCGGGCCTGAACGCCCATCAGCGCCAGGAATTCCAGCGCGACGACCTGGTTGATGTGGTTGTCCTCGACGARCAGGACCTGGGCTTGTCGTTGGCTCGGGGCGGCACCGCCCTCGTCGGGCTCCGGCGCGTCAACACCCGCACCTCCGGTGGCGGCGTTGAGCCAGAACGGAACCAACGCCAGCGCTGGCTCGGGCAACCTCGACTTGTCCATCCCCATGTCCTTGTGTCAGCTTGTTCTTTTCTTATGCGGCCCTCGAAAGGCCGTGGGCCATTGTTGCCTCAGCCGGCGCCGCCGCGCAACCGCTTGCCCCCACGAATACGGTGCGAATTTGGCCGTCGATGTCGCCTGAATCGACCGCCTGTCGGTCGCGCGTGCTGACAGTTTTCAGCCAGGCGCGTCCCTACACTGCTCGCCTTTGTCGTTTTGGCCCTCCCCATCAATGTCTGACGGTCTGATCCGCATCCGAGGCGCTCGGCAGCACAACCTCAAGAATCTCGACCTCGATCTGCATACCGCGGAGCTGACCGTCGTCACCGGGCCCAGCGGCTCGGGCAAGTCCAGCCTGGTGTTCGACACCCTCTATGCCGAGGGCCAGCGGCGCTATGTGGAAACCTTTTCGGCCTATGCGCGCCAGTTCCTGGACCGCATGGACCGCCCCGCCGTCGACAAAGTGGACGGCGTGCCCCCCGCCATCGCCATCGACCAGACCAACCCGGTGCGCACCAGCCGCTCCACGGTTGGCACCATGACGGAGCTGAATGACCACCTGAAGCTGCTTTTTGCACGCGCGGCGGAGCTGTTTGACCGCAAGACGGCGCTGCCGGTCAGGCATGACACGGCGCAGAGCATTTATGTGGAGCTGATGGCGCGTGGCGAGGAGGCTGGCGACCCCAGGATGGTGCTCACTTTCCCCGTGGAGCTGCCCGGCAACACCTCGGCCGAGCAGGTGCAGCAATGGCTGTCGGCAAGCGGCTTCACGCGCGTCCAGGGGGAGCGCGAGGTCGAGGGTAAAAAAGTGTTGGACGTGGTCGCCGACCGCTTCCGCATCCGGGGCACCGACAAGCAGCGCGCGATGGAGGCCATCGAGCTGAGTTTGAAGCGCGGTGCGGGTCGGGTGAATGTTCACGTTGGTGACGATGGCGCAACACTCTGGCGGTTCTCGACCGGCCTGCACTGTCCCGAAAGCGACATCCGCTATGCCGACCCGCAACCGGCGCTGTTTTCCTTCAACTCGGCCTTCGGCGCCTGCGACAGCTGCCGCGGCTTCGGGCGCGTCATCGGTGTCGACCTCGGCCTCGTCATTCCCGACGACCGCAAGACGCTGCGCAACGGTGTCATCAAGCCCATGCAGACGCCGGCCTGGAAGGACTGCCAGGACGACCTGCTGAAGTACGCCGGCGAGGCCGGCATTCCGCGCGACACGCCGTGGAAGGAGTTGAGCCCGGCCCACCGCGAATGGGTCATCAACGGCACGCCGAACTGGAACGGCAACTGGAACAAGCAGTGGTACGGGGTCAAGCGCTTCTTCGACTACCTCGAGAGCAAGGCCTACAAGATGCACATCCGCGTGCTCTTGTCCAAATACCGCAGCTACACGGAATGCCCGGCCTGCCGCGGCGCACGGCTGAAGACCGAGGCGCTGCTGTGGCGTGTCGGCGCCAAGCCATTGGCCGACGCCGCGCTGCCGGCGGCGCAACGCTTCCTGCCCGTCGGCGTCGATTGGTCGCGTGAGCAGCTGGAGGCAATGCCGGGGCTGGCCCTGCACGACCTGATGCAGCTGCCCATCCAGCGCCTGCGCGACTTCGTCGACGGCCTGCAATTGCCCAGCACCATGCTGGACGAGGCGCTGAAGCTGCTGCTGGACGAGATCCGCCACCGCAGCCGCTACCTCTGCGACGTCGGCCTGGGCTATCTGACGCTGGACCGCCAGAGCCGCACGCTGTCCGGCGGCGAGGTGCAGCGCATCAACCTGACCACGGCGTTGGGCACCTCGCTGGTCAACACGCTGTTCGTGCTGGACGAGCCCAGCATCGGCCTGCACCCGCGCGACATGGGCCGCATCGTCCAGGCCATGCAGCGGCTGCGCGATGCCGGCAACACGCTGGTGGTCGTCGAGCATGACCCGGCCGTCATGCTGGCGGCCGACCGCCTCATCGACATGGGCCCCGGCCCCGGCGAGCGTGGCGGCCAGATCGTCTTCGACGGCACGCCCGACAGCATCCGCTCGGCCGACACGCTGACAGGCGCCTACCTGGGCGGGCGCAAGCATGTCGGCATGGGGCTGAAGCGGCTGGTGGACGAGTCCACGCCCAAGCTCATCCTCGAAGGCGTGCGCGAGCACAACCTGAAGGACGTCAGCGTCGAGTTCCCGCTGCAGCGCATGGTCGTCGTGACGGGCGTGAGCGGCTCGGGCAAGAGCACGCTGATGCAGGACGTGCTCTACCCGGCCCTGGCCCGCCAGTTCGGCAAGGCCACCGAGACGCCCGGCGTGCACGAGCGGCTGCTGGGCGCGGACTTCCTCGCCGACGCGGTCTTTGTCGACCAGTCGCCCATCGGCAAGACGGCGCGGTCCAACCCGGCCAGCTATGTCGGCGCATTCGACGAGATCCGCAAGTTGTTCGCCGTCGCGCCGCTGGCCATCGAACGCAGCTACACGGCCGGCATGTTCAGCTTCAACGCCGGCGACGGCCGCTGCCCGACCTGCGGCGGCTCGGGCTTCGAGCATGTGGAGATGCAGTTCCTCAGCGACGTCTATCTGCGCTGCCCGGACTGCGACGGCAAGCGCTTCCGCGCCGAGATGCTGGACGTCAAGCTGGCCTTGAAGGACCGCGACCTCAGCGTGTCGGACGTGCTGGAGCTGACGGTTGCCGAGGCCGTGAACCTGTTCAGCGAGCACCGCGCCGTGCTGGCCAAGCTGCAGCCCATCGTCGACGTGGGCCTGGAGTATGTGCGCCTGGGCCAGCCGGTGCCGACGCTTTCGGGCGGCGAGGCCCAGCGCTTGAAGCTCGCCGGCTTCCTCGCCGAGGCGGCGGCGTCGCCGCGCTTTGGCGTGGCCAAGAAGGGCACGCTCTTCCTGTTCGACGAGCCGACGACCGGCCTGCACTTCGACGACATCGCCAAGCTGATGCGCGCCCTGCGCAAGCTGCTGACGGCCGGCCACTCGCTGCTGGTCATCGAGCACAACCTCGACGTCATCCGCGCGGCCGACTGGCTCATCGACCTCGGCCCCGAAGGCGGCGAGGCGGGCGGCGAGGTCGTCTGCGTCGGCACGCCCGAAGATATCACCAAGCACGCCAGTTCGCACACCGCCGCGGCGCTGCGCGACTACGCGCTGCACATGGACCGCCCCGCCACCGTCGTGGAAGAGGGGGGCAGGGCGCTGCAGTCCATCATCCGCGCCCGCCGCCAGACCGACGAGGCCATCAAGATCGTCAACGCCCGCGAGCACAACCTCAAGGGCCTGAGCGTCGACATCCCGCGTGGCAAGTTCAACGTCGTCACCGGCGTCAGCGGCTCCGGCAAGTCGACGCTGGCCTTCGACATCCTGTTCAACGAGGGCCAGCGCCGCTATCTCGAATCGCTGAACGCCTATGCCCGCTCCATCGTGCAGCCGGCCGGCCGGCCCGAGGTGGATGCGGTCTGGGGCATCCCGCCCACCGTCGCCATCGAACAGCGCCTGAGTCGCGGCGGCCGCAAGAGCACGGTCGCGACGACGACCGAGGTCTGGCATTTCCTGCGCCTGCTCTACGTGAAGCTGGGCGTGCAGCATTGCATCAACGACGGCGCGCCGGTGCGGCCGCAGAGCGTCGAGTCCATCGCCGCCCAGCTGATGCGCGACTACCGTGGCCAGCATGTCGGCCTGCTGGCGCCGCTGGTGGTGGCACGCAAGGGCGTCTACACCGACCTCGCCAAATGGGCCAAGGGCCGTGGCCACACCCATCTGCGCGTGGACGGCGAGTTCCTGCCCACCTCGCCCTGGCCGCGCATCGACCGCTTCAAGGAGCACACGCTGGAGCTGCCGGTCGGCGACCTCGTCATCGAGCCCGAGCGCGAGGCCGAGTTGCGCGAGCTGCTGGCCAAGGCGCTGGACATCGGCAAGGGCGTGCTGCATCTGCTGGCGCCCCTGGACGGCCTCAGCGTCGAAGCCGGCGCTACCGGCGCCGGTGTCGGCAGCGTCAAGGTGTTCTCCACCAAGCGTGCCTGCCCGGTCTGCGGCACCAGCTACCCCGAGCTGGACCCGCGGCTGTTCTCCTACAACTCCAAGCATGGCTGGTGCAAGGGCTGCGTCGGCACGGGCCTGGCGCTGACGCGGGAGCAGCGCAAGGCGCTGGACGACAGCGTGCAGAGCGACGACAACCGCGGCCGCGAGCAGAGCTTCCCGTCCGAGGAGGCCGAGGTCGAGGGCCTGACGGACGCGGTCTGCCCGGATTGCCACGGCACGCGCCTGAACCCGACGGCGCGCTCGGTGGAGTTCGAGGACAAGGGCATCGGCGAAGTCGCCGCCTGGAGCGTCGGCGAGGCCCGCGAGTGGGTGAAGGGCCTGCACCTGCACGGCCGTGATGCCGACATCGCCCGTGACGTCATCAGCGAGATCCTTGGCCGGCTGGAGTTCCTCGAGGAAGTCGGCCTGAGCTATCTGACGCTGGACCGCGCGGCGCCGACGCTGTCGGGCGGCGAAGCGCAACGGATTCGCCTGGCCGCCCAGCTCGGCAGCAATCTGCAAGGCGTCTGCTATGTGCTGGACGAGCCGACCATCGGCCTGCACCCGCGCGACAACCAGATCCTGCTGAAGGCCCTGGCCACGCTGGGCGACAAGGGCAATACGCTGGTCGTCGTCGAGCACGACGAGGACACCATCCGCCGCGCCGACCATATCATCGACATCGGCCCCGGCGCCGGCAAGCGTGGTGGCCGCGTCGTGGCCCAGGGCACGGCGGCGCAGCTCGCGCTGGAGCCCGAGTCGACGACCGGCCGCATGCTGGCCCATCCGTTGATCCACCCGCTGCAGCCGCGCCGGCCCATCGAACCGGACGCGCCCAAGCTGACCGTGCTGAACGCGGCGCTGCACAACCTCAAGGCCGTGACGGTGGACGTGCCGCTGCACCGCCTCGTGGCCGTGACCGGCGTGTCCGGCTCCGGCAAGTCCACGCTGGCGCGCGATGTGCTGCTGGCCAATATGGCCGTCGCCGTGCCGCTGCGCAAGGCGCCGGCCAAGTGGGCGGGCTGCGATGGCATCGAAGGCCACGCCCAGGTCGACCGCGTGCTGGAGGTCGACCAGACCCCCATCGGCAAGACGCCGCGCTCCTGCCCGGCCACCTATATCGGCTTCTGGGACGCCATCCGCAAGCTGTTCGCCGAGACGCTGGAGTCCAAGGCGCGCGGCTATGCGCCGGCGCGCTTCAGCTTCAACACCGGCGCGGGCCGCTGCCCCGGTTGTGAGGGCCAGGGCATGAAGACCATCGAGATGAGCTTCCTGCCCGACGTCAAGGTGCCCTGCGACCAATGCCACGGCCAACGCTTCAACCCGGAGACCCTGGGCGTCAGCTGGCGCGGCAAGAGCATCGGCGACGTGCTGGCCATGGAGGTCGACGAAGCCGTCGAGTTCTTCGCCTCCATGCCGTCGATTGCCCATCCGCTGCAGCTGTTGAAGGACGTCGGCCTGGGCTATCTGACGCTGGGCCAGCCGTCACCGACGCTGTCGGGCGGCGAGGCGCAGCGCATCAAGCTGGTGTCCGAACTGGTCAAGGTGCGCGACGACGTCACCCGCCGCGGCCAGAAGGCGCCGCACACCCTCTATGTGCTGGACGAGCCGACGGTGGGCCTGCACATGGCCGACGTGGAGAAGCTGATCCGCGTGCTGCATCGCCTGGTCGCGGGCGGGCATTCGGTCGTCGTCATCGAGCATGACCTGGATGTGATTGCGGAAGCCGATTGGGTGCTGGACCTGGGGCCGGAGGGCGGGAATGCCGGTGGTCGTGTCGTCATCGAAGGGACGCCGGAGCAGGTGGTGGCCAGCGGCAGCCATACCGGCGTGGCGCTGAAACCCGTGCTTTCTCGTGTGGCTTGAGATAGGGTCACTTCGGTTTTGCAGAAGCTTGGCTGAGGGCTGAGCATCTTCCTCATCGAGGGCCGGCCGAACACACTCCGGCGGTTCTTTGACCGAGGGTCGTGCCATGGTGTTTCTGGTCGGGTGGGTGCTGGTGTTGCTGTTGCTGGCCCTGTGGTCCGGGCTGGTCATGGCCGGGCATGCGCTGCTGGTGGCCATGTTGACGCATGCCGGCGGCATCGGCTCGGGTGACTGGAGTCTGCCCGCGTCGCTGACCGCCTGGTTGCCGGGGCCGGTAGCGGATTGGCTGGTGTCCACGCTGGAAACGCTGACGCCCCAGTTGCAGTCACTCGCAGGCATGCTGCCGTCGCTGTCCGGCGGCGTGACCGTGCTGGCCTGGGTGGTGTGGGCCTTGGGCGCCTTGCTGCTGCTGGGCATCGGCCTGGCCATCCACTTGGCGATCGCGCTGTGGCGCAAGTCCCGGCAGTCCACGGCACCGCAAACCGTCGCGGCGCTGCGCTGATCGCCTCTCACCCAACTCTCATCTGCCTGCCTCATGGAACCCCTGACTGGTTGCCTCACCCTCCTCGCCACCGTTCTGGCTGGTTCCGCCTTGCATGCCTGGCGTCTCCGCAATGAGAGGCGCGATGTGTGGCTGATCGGTGCGTCCAGTGGCGCAACCGGCCTGGGTGCCGTTCTGATGCACTGGCTCTGAGGCCTGCGGGCCTGGGCGGGCCGTGACGAATGGAGTGGACGCGGACCTTCCCTAAAATTCGGCGCCCCTAACCCTAGGGGGCCAATTCAGGAGACCCCCTTGAAGCCCGTGACCGTCGCTGCGCTGAGCAGCCTGGCCCTTGCCATTGCCCTGTCGGCTGCAGCCCCGCTGCAGGCCCAGACGGCGCCCGCCGCCGTCGCCTCCCTCGAGCAGATCTTCCGCGCCGAGCCCTACCGTGGCGAGAACGCCAAGGAAGCCAGTTTCAGCCGCAGCGGCCGCTATCTGGCCTATCTCTGGAGCCCCTTCGGCGAGCCCGGCACCGACCTGTGGGTGCATGACACCAAGACGGGCAAGACGACGCGCATCACCTCGCCCCAGGTCATGGCGGCCTTCGAGTCGCCCGAGGACATGGAGCGCTTCGACAAGAAGCTCAAGCAGCGCAACACCGAATACGCCGAGCGCCAGGTTCGCGAGGTCGCGCAGCAGGCCTATCTGCGTGGCGACAAGGTCGACCTGTCGCAATGGGAGAACGCCCAGCTGGCTATCCTGAAGAAGGAACTGGCCGAGAAGAAGGTCAAGGACGACGCCCAGAAGGCCGCCGACAAGGCCGAGGCCGAGGCCGAGAAGCAGGCCATGGCCGCGCTGGCGGCCAAGCGTGCCGGCAAGCCCGTGCCTGCGGCTGCGCCGGCATCGGCCGCCTCCGCCGCCGACAAGAAGGACGACAAGGAGAAGGAGGTGTGGGAGCTGCGCGACGAGCTGAAGAAGAAGCTGGCCCGCGAAAAGCTCAAGCCCAGCGACCTCTACCCCGGGCCGACCCAGTTCGCCTGGGCGCACAAGGCCGACGAACTGGTCTTCCAGTACCGCGGCGGCCTCTACCGCTGGAAGGCCGACGACAAGGCGCCGGCCGTGCTGCCGCTGGTGGCGACGCAGCGCGAGCTGCGCCTGGTGGGCTACACGGGCGACGACAGCGGCGTGCTGTTCAACGACGACACCCGCGTGCTGCGCACCAGCTTCAAGCTGCCTGGTGTGCAGGTCGTCAATCGCGAGCTCATCCATGGCGACGATGAGCAGCAGAAGAAGTACAAGATCGACCAGACCGCCATCAGCGAGGACGGCCGCTGGATGTCGCTGCTCGCCAGGGCGCCGCTGAAGACGGCCGACGACAAGCCGGCCCCGCCGCCCAAGCAGGTCGAGATCATGAATTACAGCGAGCGCTGGGCCACCGCCAAGAAGGTCAACCGCGAGGTGTCCGACGACAAGCGCACGGAGAAGCCGCTGGCCCTCTACATCCGCCAGGTGCCGGCGGGTGACGCGTCGCCGCGCAAGCAGGCCGAGCCGGTGTTCACCAACGCCGGCGGCGACGTCTGGTTCGAGATGAGCGATGTGGCCTGGGCGCGTGACGGCAGCCGCTATGCCTTCACGACCTGGGAGCGCGACAAGGAGCTGCTGCGCGTCTACCTCGGCAGCGCTGACGAATCGGTCAAACCCGAGATGGTGCTGGAGCGCCGTGGCGATGTTGGTCACGAGGTCGTCAATGTCCTCAAGCCGCGCTTCACGCCCGATGGCAAGACGCTGGTGCTGACGCTGGACGAAGGCGGCTGGCGCCAGCCCTATGCCATCGACGTGGCGAGCAAGGCGCTGCGCCCGCTGGTCAAGGGCGAGTTCGAGGCCCACCAGGTTGTCGGCTTCACGGCCGACAGCAAGGCCATGTTCGTGCTGGCCAACCAGGGCGACACGGCGGCCATGAATGTGCTGCGTGTCGACCTGGCCAGCGGTGCCACGCAGGCCGTGGGCACGGCCGGTGAATTCCACCGCGCCGCGGCCTCATCCGAGGACGGCCGCTGGGTGGCCGCCAACGCCGGCAACTGGGCCCAGCGCCCCGAGCTCAAGCTGCTGGCCGCCGACGGCAAGGCGGCACCGCGCACGCTGACCGACAGCAGCGACAAGGCCTGGGCCCAGCTCAAGCTGCTGCAGCCCGAGCGCTTCAACTTCACGAACCGCCATGGCGACCGCATCGAGGCCTATGTCTTCAAGCCCGCGGGCTGGAAGGCCAGCGACAAGCGCCCGGCCATCGTCTACGTCTACGGCGGCCCGCTGAACGACCGCCACATCGTCGAGGTCGACAGCTTCCAGAACACCGCCTACCTGTTCGGCCAGTACATGGCCGCCAAGCATGGCTATGTGACCGTCGCCGTGGACCCGCGTGGCCACAGCAACTATGGCCGCAAGTTCTCCGATGCCAACTGGGAGCGCGCCGGCGAACCCCAGGCCGAGGACCTGGAAGACCTCGCCAAGCTGCTGCCCGCGCAATACGGCGTCGACGCCCGTCGCATCGGCCTGAACGGCTGGAGCTTCGGTGGCTTCCAGACCCAGTACACGATGTACACCCGGCCCGACGTGTTCGCTGCCGGCATCGCCGGTGCCGGCCCGACGGAATGGGAGAACTACAACAGCTGGTACAGCGGCCGCACCATCGGCAAGGCCACCGACCGGACCAAGCCGGTGCTGCGCAAATACTCGTTGCTGCCGCTGGCCAAGGGCCTCAAGAAGCCGCTGATGCTGGTGCACGGCATGCAGGACCCGAACGTGCTCTACCAGGACACCGTCAACGTCTACCGCGAGCTGCTGGACTCGGGCAAGGAGTCCCTCGTCGAGCTCTTCCTCGACCCGGACGGCGTCCATGCCCTGGGCGGCGTCGTCAAGCCGGCCGGCTGGCACCGCAAGTACGAGGCCTTCTGGGTGCGCAACCTCGGTCGCGCTGCTCCCTGATCCAAGGTCAGGGCAAGGGCCGCAGCTGCGTCGCCAGCACTTCCTCGGCCACCTTCTGGCCGAGGCGGTAGCCCACATCGATCGAGTTGCGGAAGTGCACGCCGCTCCAGACGCGTGAGTTGGCCAGTTCCTGGCCCATGGCCTCGGGCGTGGCCCAGCTGCGCGTCATCGACAAGGTCGAGTTGACCCAGACCAGCGGCGCCTGGCTGCCGCCGCGGAAGTTGGCCAGCAGCGTCTGCAGATTGCCGCCGCCGGCGGCGCCGCCCGAGGGGTAGTCGCTGTTGGGCGGTGTGTGGATCAGTGGTTCCCACGCCGCGTCGCGCAGCCTGGCATCGGCAAAGGCGCCGCGCAGCGCGTTGTGGGGCCGCCAGTGGCGGTACTTGGTCTTCAGGCCGACATAGACGATGCGCGTATCGAGGTCGGCCATGTCCATCAGCGCCAGCATGCGGGCGAATTCCAGCGGCGTCGCCTTGTTGGCCTCAGCCAGGGTCTTGAGCATCGCCACGGCGTCCTCGCCCTCGCCGGAATTCCAGAACAGCGCGATGACCGACTGCTCGCCCGTGCGCTGCGTGCTGACCCGGCCGCCAACGGCCTTGACCTCGGCGAGGTCGCGTTGCGCGATGGCGCTGCCGACGGCCGGCGGCGGGCCGGGGTCGTAGGCGGCGACGTCCTTGATGCCGAAGGGCTTGAGCCTGGCCAGCCCCACGCCGGACTCCTGCTTGTATTCCGGCGTCAGCACATGGATGCCGGGTGCAGCCTCGACCTTGGGCGGCTCGACGCGGGCATGGCTGTCGTCGGCCCGCAGGGCCAGCAGCGCCAGCGCGACGCGCCGGCCCAGGGCCACGCCCTTGGCGCGGGCCGTTGCATCGGTGGCCGCCTTCAGCGAGGCCTCGTAGGTCTTGTCGAGCAGGGCCTGGTCGGCGCCCGGCACGCTGCCGAGCACGACGCGCGCGGCGGAGGCGACGGCGGCGTCAGGCGAGGCGTCGGGCACGGGCACCGGTGCCGCGCCATAGGCCTGGTAGCGCGGCGTGATGGCATTCAGCGCGTTGAACATCGCCAGGTCGGTCAGCAGCGTTGCCGGCTGGACCTGGCCGCGCGGCGATTTCTGCAGCACCTTGGGCGTGGCTTCGGCCCAGTCGCTGACGACGTCGGCATGTGCCGCAGACGCCAGCAGGACCAGCAGCAGGACAGTGAGCTTGAGCATGAACTTCTCCCTGAGCAGCAAAGGGGCGACGCTACGCCGTGCGACCGGGCGCGGCAAGACCTGCCCTAAGCTGTCGGCCATGGTGACCCCGCCCCCACCGCCCGACGAAGACCGCCGCCTCGCCCGCCTGGCGGCGCTGGCCGTCATGGACAGCGAGCCCGAGCCGCTGTTCGACCACCTGACCGCGCTGGCCGCGCAGATCTGCGGCACGCCCGTCGCCCTGCTCGGCCTGCTGGACGAGCGCCGCCAATGGTTCAAGGCCGCCGTCGGCTTCGGCCGCAGCGAGACGCCGCGGGCCTTGACCTTCTGTGCCCACACGCTGCTGGCCGACGGCCTGTTCGAGGTGTGCGACGCGCGCCTGGACGAGCGTTTCGTCGAGCATCCCGACGTGCTGGCCAGCCCGCCGCTGCGCTTCTACGCCGGCGTGCCCATCCGCCTGGACGATGGCAGCCACCCCGGCACGCTGTGCGTCGTCGACTTCAAGCCGCGCGAGCTGACCGAGGCCCAGCGCGAGGCGCTGACCCGCCTGGCCGACGCGGCCGCCGAAGCGCTGATGATGCGCGAGCGCGCCTTGGGGCTGGCCGGCGACGAGGCGGCAGAGCAGCCTTTTCGCGTGCTGGCCGAGACGACGCCGCTGGGCATCTTCCGCACCGATGCGGCGGGGCACTTCATCTTCACGAATGCGAACTGGCAGCGCATCTGCGGCCTGTCGGCGCGCGCGGCCCTCGGTGAAGGCTGGGCGGCGACGCTGACGACCGAGGACAGCAGCTCGGTGCTCGACCACTGGCAGCGCTGCATCGAGCTGCGCCAGCCCTTCGAGATGCGCTACCGGCTGCGACGCGGCGGCAACGGCCACGGCGTGCGCCAGGTCTGGGCCCGTGCCCGGCCGCTGCTGGCGCCGGACGGCGGCCTGCGCGGCTTCGTCGGCATCACGGAGGACGTGACCGACCGCATCAGCGCCGAGCGCGAGCTGCGCGACAGCAAGGTGCTGCTGGACCGCACCGGCCGCGTCGCCGGCATCGGCGGCTGGAGCCTGGACTTGCAGAGCGAGGAAATCGTCTGGAGCGACCAGACCTGCCGCATCCACGACCTCGAGCCCGGCCACGTCCCTTCGCTGGAAGAGGCCATCAACTACTACAAGCCCGAGGCGCGCACCGTCATCCAGGCCGCCGTGCAGCGGGGCATGCAGCATGGCGAGGCCTGGAGCCTGGAGCTGCCGCTGGTGACCGCCAAGGGGCGCGAGATCTGGGTGCTGTCCCAGGGCCAGGTGGATTGGCAGGACGGCGTGCCGGTGCGGCTGGTGGGCGCCTTCCAGGACGTCACCGAGCATCACCGCGCCGCCGTCGAGCTGGAGCACAACCGCCAGCGGCTGCGGGCGCTGTATGAGTCGACGCCGGCGCTGATGCATTCGGTGGACGCGGCCGGCCGCGTGCTCAGCGTGTCCGACCGCTGGCTGGAACGCCTGGGCTACAAGCGCCAGCAGGTCATCGGCCGGGCCATGGATGACTTCATGACGCCCGAGTCGTCGCAGCAGGTGCGCGACATCTACCGCCCTGCCATGTGGCGCGACGGTCATGTCAGCGACTGCCCCGTGCAGCTGATCTGCGCCGACGGCCGGTTGCGCGACGTGCTGGTCTCGGCGGTGGCCGAATACACCGCCTCGGGTCAGCCGCTGCGCGCGCTGGCGCTGGTGGACGACATCACCGAGGACCTGCAGCGCCGCGCCGAACTGGCCCACGAGCAGCGCATGCGCCGCCAGACCGAGCGCCATGTGCAGGAGCTGGACCAGTTGCTGCACGAGCGCTCCGAGATGCTGGACGTGCTGGCCCACGAGGTGCGCCAGCCGCTGAACAACGCCAGCGCCGCGCTGCAGGGCGCCGCCGCCAGCCTGGCCGGGCGTGGCGAGCGCCAGGCGCAGGAGCGGCTGACGCGCGCCCAGGCCGTGCTGGGCACGGTGCTGGCCGGGGTCGACAACACCCTGGCCGCGGCCAGCCTGCTGGCCGGTGGCGGGCGCGTCGCCCGCGAGGACACCGACATCGACACGCTGATCGCCGTGACGATTGCCGACCTGCCGCGCGAGCAGCGCGACCGCATCGTCGTGCACCGCCACACCGCCACGCGCACCGCGCTGATGGACATGAGCCTGCTGCGCCTGGCCCTGCGCAACCTGCTGTCCAACGCGCTGAAGTACGCACCCGGCGTCAGCCCGGTGACGCTGCACGTCATCGACTTCGACGAACCCGCCGTGCTGCAGTTCGAGGTGGCCGATGCCGGCCCCGGCATTCCGCGCGAGCTGCTGCCACGCCTGTTCACGCGTGGCGCGCGCGGCAGCGGCCATGCCGGCGTCGGCGAGTCGGCCCACGGCCTGGGCCTGTACATCGTGCGCCGCGTGATGGACATGCACGGTGGCACGGCCGAATTGCTGCGCACCGGGCCGCTGGGTACCGTGATGCGGTTGAGCCTGCCGCAGGCCGACTAGATGCCGCCAAGCGTGATGGCCGACACGACTTTTACGGCTGAAACCGTGCCGGGTCACGCGACGCCGCGCTGGGGTCCCGCTAGGCTGCGGGCCCCATGGATCGTGCTGTCATGAAGAAGGGCCCGCTCAGCCTGCGCAGCCAGCTCAGCCTGGTGCTGGGCGGCCTCGCGCTGGCCATCCTGACCGGCGTCGGCGGCTACCTCGGCAACCTGGCGACCGATGAGCTCTACACGGCCCAGCAGTCGGCCGTGCGGGCCACGGCCCAGGCCGCCGCCGAGCTGCTGGCCACCCAGCTGCGCGACCGCGAGCGCGAGATCGAGCTGCTCAGCATCGCTCCTCATCTCGTGGACGGCAAGCTTGACGCCGCTGCCGTGCGCGAGGCGCTGGACCGCCGCCAGGCCCTGCACGACGAGTTCGCCTGGATGGGCGTCGCTGCCCCCGACGGCATCGTGCTGCAGGCCACCGGCGGCATGCTGACCGGGCGCTCAGTGGCCCAGCGCGAATGGTTCATCGCGGCACGCGAGCGTGTCTATGTGGGCGATGTGCACGAGGCCAAGCTGCTCGCCACCATGCTGCCCTCCCAGCCCAATGGCGAGCCGACGCGCTTCATCGACTTCGCCGCCCCCATCCGCGATGCCGAAGGCCGGCTGCGCGGCGTCGTCGGCGCCCATGCGCACTGGCGCTGGATCACCGGCATCGTCGACGGCACGGTACGCCGCCAGCAGCCCGGCAGCGGCATCGACGCCCTCATCCTCGACCGCCAGGGCCGCATCCTCTACCCGGAGGCGATGAAGCTCGCCCAGAGCGCCGGCGCGGCCGTGCTGCCCAGCAACCTCGCCAATGGCCGCATCGAAGGCCGGCAGACCTTTGGCGACGGCAAGGAATACCTGACCAGCGAGGCCGCCCTTCAGGCGCGCACCAATGCCGAGCTCGGCTGGCGCATCGTCGCCCGCCAGCCGCTGGAGCAGGCCATGCGCCCGGTGCGCGAGCTGCGCCGCGAGCTGGTGCTGCTCGGCCTGATGGTGGCCACCGCGTTGACGCTGGCCGCCCTGCTGCTGGCGCGGCGCATCAGCCGGCCCGTCGAGCAACTGRCCAGGATCGCCCAGCGCGTCGAGGTGGAGCGCCGCATCCCCGAATTCCCCGCCGAGCCGGCGGCCCGCGAGCTGGCCCAGCTCAGCGATGCGATGCAGTCCATGGCGACGTCCCTGCTCGACACCGAGCAGCAGCTGCAGAAGACCAATGCGACGCTGGAGGCCCAGGTCGAGCAGCGCACCGCCGAACTGCAGGCCGCCAACGCGGCCCTGGAACACCTGGCCACGCGCGACCCGCTGACCGGCCTGCACAACCGCCGCAGCCTGGACGCGCGCCTGGCCGAGGCCCAGGCCCTGGACCGCCGCTACGGCGTCAGCAACGGCCGCGTGCACGGCCTGCTGCTGGTGGACGTCGACCATTTCAAGCGCGTCAACGACGTCTATGGCCATCCCGCCGGCGACGCCGTGCTGCGCCAGCTCGCCGCCATGCTGCAGGCCAACGTGCGCATCGGCGACGTCGCGGCCCGCTTCGGTGGCGAGGAGTTCGCCGTGCTGTTGCCGGAGCTGGCCGGGCCGCTGGAGGCCGTCATGGCGGCCGAGAAGATCCGCGCCGCTGTCGAGGCCGCAACCTTCCCCGAGGTCGGCAAGCTGACCATCAGCATCGGTGTCAGCCTGGCCTCGCCGGATGACGAGTTCGTGGGCCCGCTGATCGCGCGCGCCGATGCCGCGCTGTACGAGGCCAAGCGCGGCGGACGCAATGCCGTCGTGCTGAAGACGGCCGCAGTCGTGGCTTGAACCGCGGCGGGTCTGGAGGCGGCCCGACAGGCGGGGTCAAGAACTCCCCGCAGCCGCCGCCGCCGGTGCCTCCTAGGCTTGGGCCCATGTTGTCCCTGGCCACTTCCGCCCCTGCCACGCTGCCGCACAGCGTCTGCTGGGGCCGCCTGCCAGCGGAGATCAGCGTCTACACGGCGGCCGAGTTGCGCTCGCAGTGGCTGGTCGAGCTGGAGAGCCGCGCCGGCGACGCCGAGGCCATCGAGCTGGATGGATCGGCCGTCGAGCAATTCGACGCCGCCGGTGCCCAGAGCCTGCTGGCCCTGGCGCATGCCCTCGGCGCGCGCGGCCAGCGCTTGCAGCTGACGCGGGCCAGCGACGTCCTCGCCCATGCCTGCAGGGCCCTCGGCCTGGCCGACCTCATCGCATCCACCGCCAGCGAGCCGCAGCCATGAGGGTCGCCTGATCGATGTTGTTGCAGGAACTGCGCGAGTCCACCTGTGTGCGACTCGCCGAGCTGATGCAGGAGGCGGTGGGGCTGAGCTTCTCGACGGCCGGCCGTGCCGTGGTCGCGTCGCGCCTGGCGCCGCGGCTGCAGCGTCTGGGCCTGGACAGCTATGAGGCCTATGTCGCGCTGATCGCCGGCGCGGACGGCGCTGCCGAGCTGCAGCTGGCCGTGGACCTGCTGACCACCGGCGACAGCCATTTCTTTCGCGAGCCCGCCCACTTCGATCTGCTGGAGTCCGAGCTCAGCCGCATGCGCCTGCCGCGCCTGCGGCTGTGGAGCGCGGCCGCGGCCTTCGGCGACGAGGCCTACAGCCTGGCCATGCTGCTGGCCGACCTGCAGCAGGCCGGCCGCATCGGCGCCGACTGGTCCGTCCTCGGTACCGACATCAGCGAGCGCGCGCTGCGCGCCGGCTTCGAGGCCATCTATGCCGAGGACAGGCTGCGCCAGCTGACGCCGGAGCGGCTCAGGCGCTACGGCGTGCGCGGCAAGGAGGGGTCGGCCGGCCTGATCCAGATGCAGGCGGCCCTGCGTGAACGTGTCGACTTCATGCGGCTGGACCTGCGCCAGCCGGTGGGCGAGCTCGGGCCCTTCGACGCGGTCTTGCTGCGTCATGCGCTGCTCTATTTCGACGCGGCGACCCGGCAGGCCGTCGTCGGGCGCGTGCTGGCTCAGCTGCGGCCCGGTGGCCTGTTCTTCATCGGCGCCGGCGAGGACCTGAGCCTGGCGGGCCTGGAGAAGCTGGCGCCGGGCGTGTTCAGAAAACAGGCTTAGATCAGCTGCAGCGGCGCGCGGAAGACATAGCCGACGCGCGACTTGCTTTGCAGCGGCACCAGGGTGGGCGTGGCGCGCTCGATGCGCCGGCGCAGGCGGTAGATGGTGGCCGACAGGCCGTCGTCGGTCTCGCCATCGGGCACTTCGCGGCCGAGCTTGTTCAGCAGGGCCTCGCGCGTGACCGGTTCGCCATTGGCCTGGGCAAAGCATTCCAGCAATTGCCGATCGGCCTCGCTCAACTGGATGCGCGTGCCGTCGGGCACGACGAGTTCGCCGCTGGCTCGGTCCAGCTTCCAGACCGCATCGGCTGCCGATGGCTTGGCGACGCGGCGCTGCACGGCGGCGATGGCCAGCGACACCTGCTCGAACTGCACCGGCTTGACGAGGTACATGTCGGCACCGGCCGTGATGACCTCGCGGAAGACCTCGGGGCCCAGGCGGCCGGACACGACGACGACGCCGGCGTCGGTGCGCCGGCGCAGGATCTTGATGAGCTCGACGCCGTTGACGCCGGGCAGCATCAGGTCGACCAGATAGAAGTCGAAGTTGAAGGCCTCGGGCGAGGCCAGCAGGGCGTTGCTGTCGTCGAAACGGCTGACCGCGATGCCCTGCTGCTCCTGCAGATGCTGGGTCAGGAACTCGGAGTACTCAGCGTCGTCGTCGATGAGGGCGAGGGTCTTGGGGTGCATGGCGGCGTTGGACACGGGAGCAACCGCGGAGTTTGCCGCATGACTGAGGCGTCAGGGCGTCTCGGAAAGCCATCGGAACGTGGTTTGCTGCACGCTTTGGGTCATAAATGACTGACACTAGATGGGCGCTGTGATAAATCAAGCCGCCAGCGAGCGGCACGAGGAGACCGCGATGGACGACGACGTTCAAGACGAAGGCCCCGACGAGTTGGACTGGCTGCAGCCCGGTCATCGCTTTGCACCGGCGGAGGCGTTGCGGCGCATCCAGGCGCTGTGCGCGGCCTGGCCCGATCTCTATGCCGCGATGTTTCTCGTGCTGGCCACCCACCAGGAGCTGCCGCGCGACATGCTGGCCGCGGCCATCAAGCAGTTCCGCGCCGACCTCGACGCCTACACCCGCGATGATGTCGTCAGCCTGCTGACGGCGATCTGGAACGGTGGCAAGAGCGGCTTCGACGCGGTGCTGCGCACGCGCGCCAATTCACCCAAGAAGGGCGGCGGCGCGTTCTCCTGGGTGAAGGAGTAGCGGCTACTTCTTCAGGCCGAGGGCTGCCCAGCCCTCGTGCCCCAGCTTGTCCAGCGTCTCGAGGTTGTTCTCGTAGATGGAGGCCGTGTCGGGCATGGACTCGACGGCGCGCTCGATGCTGTCCTCGCGCAGGATATGCAGCGTGGGGTAGGGCGAGCGGTTGCTGTAGTTGGCGATGTCGTCGGGCGTGTTGCCGTCGAACTGGTAGCCGGGATGGAAGTCGGCGATCTGCAGGATGCCGTCGAGCTTGAGCTCTTCCACCAACCCGTCTGCCGCGTCGAGGAAGTCGTTGAAGTCGAGGAAGTCGGTCAGCACATTCGGGTGGATGACCAGCGTCGTGTCGACTTCCTCCGGGTCGGCGCGGTTCAGCGCCAGCAGCTCGTGCGCCAGGTCCTTCAGCAGCTGTTCCGGATCGGTCGCCTCGCTGACGACATAGCGGATGCGCTCGTTGACGTGCACGGCTTTCGCGAACGGGCAGAGGTTCAACCCGATGACGGCCTTGACGACCCAGTCGCGGGTGTCCTGGATGATCTGTTCGGAATTCATCGCGGCGTGTTCAACCACTGTTCAGCCATGCGCACCCACATGGAGCCGCCCAGCGGGATCAAATCGTCGTTGAAGTCGTAGCTGGGGTTGTGCAGCGTGCAAGGTCCCATGCCATGGCCGCCGATGCGGTGCTCGCCTTCGCCGTTGCCGATGAGGAAATAGCAGCCGGGCTTGTCCAGCAGGTAGTAGCTGAAGTCCTCGGCGCCCATCGTCGGCTCGAACTCCTGCACGTTGTCGGCACCGACCATGTCGGCCAGCACGCGGCGCGCGAACTCGGTCTCGGCGGGGTGGTTGATGGTCGGCGGGTAGTTGCGGCGGAACTCGAACTCGGCGGTGAGCTCGAAGGCGCCGGCGAGCTGCTCGGTCATCTCCTTCATGCGGCGCTCGAACAGGTCCAGCAGCTCCAGCGTGAAGGTGCGCACCGTGCCTTCCATGACGACGGAGTCCGGCACGACGTTGGTGGCTTCGCCGGCGTGGATCATCGTCACGGAGATGACGCCGGGGTCGATGGGGCGCTTGTTGCGGCTGACGATGGTCTGGAAGGCCGTGACGAGCTGGCAGGCCGCCGGCACGGGGTCCAGGCCGAGGTGGGGCATGGCGGCGTGCGAGCCCTTGCCCCTGAGCGTGATCTTGAACTCGTTGCTGCTGGCGAACACCGGGCCGCTCTTCAGCGCGAACTGGCCGGCCTTCATGCCGGGCCAGTTGTGGGCGCCGAACATGGCCTCCATCGGGAACTTCTCGAACAGGCCGTCCTTGATCATCTCGCGGGCGCCGCCACCACCTTCCTCGGCGGGCTGGAAGACCAGGTAGACCGTGCCGTCGAAGTTGCGGTGCTTGGCCAGGTGCTTGGCCGCGGCCAGCAGCATGGCCGTGTGGCCGTCGTGGCCGCAGGCGTGCATGCGGCCGAGATATGAACTGGCGTGCGGAAACTGGTTGCGCTCGGTCATCGGCAATGCGTCGATGTCGGCACGCAGGCCGACGGCGCGGTCGGATGTGCCGTTCTTGACGATGCCCACCACGCCGGTGGTGCCGAGGCCGCGATGGATGGGGATGCCCCAGTCGGTCAGCGCCTGGGCGATGACGTCCGCGGTGCGCTGCTCGTGGAAGCAGAGTTCGGGGTGCTTGTGCAGGTCACGGCGGATGGCCGTGATGGCCGGCGCGTCGGCGAGGATGGTGTCGATGAGCTTCATGAGAGGGTGACTTCAGGCTCTGTAAGGGGTCGAGTTTAGGATTGCGGCCGTGAATCTGCGTCGCAACGTCCGCGGCTGGCTTTTGTGGCTGGCCTTTCTCCTGCCCCTCGCGCAAGCGATGGCAGGGGTGCATGCGCTGTCGCACGTCAGTGCCGACCGCCAGGACGATGGCATCGCCCACCTGGTTCATTGCGACCTCTGCCTGACCGCCGCCGACCTTGGCACGGGCGCGCCGGCCGCCGAGCCGGTGGCCGTGGTGGCCGATACGGCCACGCATGCCGCCCCGCTGGTGGCCCGCGGCGGTGCGCCGCGCGCCGTCAGCCTCGGCCTGCCGCCCGCCCGGGCACCCCCCGCTTCCGCCTGAACTCCAGCCTTCCCGCGCCTGAAACCGGCGCGGGTGTTTGCGTTTTCTTGCGGAAGTACCCCTCATGCGTTCCTTTGCCCTGGCGCCCCTCGCGGCCGCCTGTCTCGTTTCCCTTTCCGCTCATGCCGAGCCCGCCGAATCCCTCGACAAGGTCGTCGTCACCGGCAACCCGCTGAAGAGCCAGGTGCTGGCCCAGCCCAGCGATTCCCTGGGCGGCGACCAGCTTGTGCTGACCCGCGCCGCCAACCTCGGCGACACGCTGCAGGGCCTGCCCGGCGTGGCCGCCACCAACTTCGGCCCCAATGCCAGCCGGCCCAGCATCCGCGGCCTGGATGGCGACCGGGTGCGCATCCTCAGCAACTCGGGCGCGTCGGTGGATGCGTCCAATCTCAGCTTCGACCATGGCGTGGCCATCGACCCCCTGGTCATCGACAAGGTCGAAGTGCTGCGCGGCGCCGCGGCGCTGCTCTATGGCGGCAACGCGGTCGGCGGCGTCGTCAACACGCTGGATAACCGCATTCCCCGCACGCTGATCGATGGCCTCAGTGGCGCGGCCGAGGTGCGCCTGGGCGGCGCCTCGCGCGACAGGAGTGGCGCCCTCGTGCTGGACGGCGGCAGCGGCCAGCCGCATGCCGGTTTCGGCTGGCACGTCGACCTGTCCGGCCGCGATGCCGGCGACCAGGCCGCGCCGCGCTTCGACAGCGAGGGTGAAAGCCGCACCAGCGTGCGCAACTCGGCCGCCCGCAGCCATGGTGGCGCGGTGGGCGGCTCGGTGTTCTTCCAGGGCGGCTTTGCCGGCGTGTCGGTGGACGACTTCCACACCAACTACGGGACGACGGCCGAGGAGGACGTGACCATCCGCATGCAGCGCCAGCGCCTGGCCACGGCGGGTGAGTGGGCGACGGCCGATGGCCCCATCCACCGCATCAGCTGGCAGCTCAGCCGCAACCGCTACGAGCACCAGGAGGTGGAAGGCACGGGCGAGGTCGGCACGACCTTCAAGAGCACCGGCACCGATGGCCGCGTGGAGGTGGAGCACGCTGCGATCCAGACACCGTGGGGCCCGGTCAAGGGCCTGATCGGCCTGCAGACCGAAGCGCTGGACTTCTCCGCCCTGGGCGAGGAGGCCTTCGTGCCCAGCACCCGCACGCGCAACACCGGCGTCTTCCTGCTGGAGCAGGCGAGGCTTGCCGGCGTGGACTGGTCGGCCGGCGCGCGCACCGAGAGCGTGACGGTGGACTCCGACGGTGGCGAGCGCTTCGGCGCGGCGGCATCCAGGCGCTTCAAGCCCGTCAGCGTCGCACTCAGCGGCGTCTATCCGCTGAATTCGGCCTGGAGCCTCAGCGCCAACCTGAACCGCACCCAGCGTGCGCCGGCCTACTACGAGTTGTTCGCCAATGGCCTGCATCTGGCCAGCGCCGCCTACGAGCGTGGTGACGCCAACCTCGGCCTGGAGCGCTCCAAGGGGGCCGACATCGGCCTGAAGTGGGAAGGCGATGGCAGCCATGTGCATGTCAACGTCTACGAGACGCGCTTTGCCAACTACATCGCGCTGCAGGCCACCGGCGCGACGGCCGACAACGACGGCGAGGCGGTGCCGGTCTACAACTTCCAGGCCGTGCCGGCGCGGTTGCGCGGCGTGGAGTTCGAAGGCCGTTGGCAGCTGCACCCGGCCATCGCGCTGCTGAGCCAGCTCGACGCCGTGCGCGGCGACAACCGGGCGACGGGTGAACCGCTGCCCCGGCTGGCGCCGCTGCGCGCCATGCTGGGCCTGGAGGCCAGGCAGGGCGACTGGTCGGGCAAGCTGGAATGGCGCGGTTCTGCGCGCCAGAGCCGGGTGGCCCAGTTCGACACCCCGACCCCCGGCTACGGCACCGTGCGCTTGAGTCTTGCCCGCCAGCTGCGCTGGGGCCAGACCGACGCGCTCTGGTACCTGAAGCTGGACAACCTGGGCAACAAGCTGGCCTACAACGCGACGGCCGTGCCGACCATCCGCGACCCGTCGCCCCAGCCGGGTCGGTCGGCGAGTACAGGGTTGCAACTGCGTTTCTGACGGTCGAAGGCGGTGTACAACCGTGCATGCCGCCCACGCACCGGGCGGTATGCACGCAAGTCGTGCGTGCACGCACCAGAAGCTTCTTCTTGCGCGGGCGCGGAACTTGCGTCGCACGGCAGGGAACAGGAGCGACGATGCAGACCGCCTTTGACGAGATGAATGCGGCAGGGTCGAACAAGACCCGCGCCCACTACGAGTCCTATGCCCGCTGGCTGGCCGAACAGCCCGAATCGCTGATGCGCGAGCGGCGCGAGCAGGCCGAACTGATCTTCCGCCGCGTTGGCATCACCTTCGCCGTCTACGGCGACAAGGACTCGGGCGAAGGCACCGAGCGCCTCATCCCCTTCGACCTGATTCCGCGGGTCATCCCGGCGTCCGAATGGACGTCCATGCAGGCCGGCCTGGCCCAGCGCGTGACGGCGCTGAACCGCTTCATCCACGACGTCTATCACGACCAGGAGATCCTCAAGGCCGGCATCGTGCCCGCCGACGAGATCCTGAACAACGCCCAGTTCCGCAAGGAGATGATGGGCGTGGACGTGCCGGGCAATGTCTACAGCCACATCGCCGGCGTCGACATCGTGCGCGCCGGCAATGCCGACGGCACGGGCGACTACTACGTGCTGGAGGACAACCTGCGCGTGCCCAGCGGCGTGAGCTACATGCTCGAGAACCGCAAGATGATGATGCGGCTCTTCCCGGACCTGTTCGTCAGCCACCGCATCGCGCCGGTGGCCCATTACCCCGACCTGCTGCTGGACACGCTGCGCAGCGTCGCGCCCTCGGGGGTGTCCGACCCCACTGTCGTGGTGCTGACTCCGGGCATGTACAACTCGGCCTACTTCGAGCACGCCTTCCTGGCCCAGCAGATGGGCGTGGAGCTGGTCGAGGGTCAGGACTTGTTCRTCGACGGTGGCTTTGTGTACATGCGCACGACGCGTGGCCCCAAGCGCGTGGACGTCATCTACCGCCGCCTGGACGACGACTTCCTCGACCCGCAGGTCTTCCGTGCCGATTCGCAGCTGGGCTGTGCGGGCCTGGTCGGCGCCTACAAGGCCGGCAAGGTGACGCTGTCCAACGCCATCGGCACGGGCATCGCGGACGACAAGTCCATCTACCCCTATGTGCCGAAGATGATCGAGTTCTACCTCGGCGAGAAACCCATCCTGCAGAACGTGCCGACCTATGTCTGCCGCGAGAAGGAGGGCCTGGCCTACACGCTGGCGCATCTGTCCGAGCTGGTGGTCAAGGAGGTGCATGGTGCCGGCGGCTACGGCATGCTGGTCGGCCCGGCAGCGACCCAGGACGAGGTCGAGGCCTTCCGCGCCCGGCTCATCGCCAACCCCGGCAACTACATCGCGCAGCCGACGCTGTCGCTGTCCAGCTGCCCGACCTTCGTGGAGAGTGGCATAGCGCCGCGTCACATCGATCTGCGACCCTTCGTGCTGTCGGGGTCGTCGGTGCGCATGGTGCCAGGGGGCCTGACCCGGGTCGCGTTGAAGGAGGGCTCCTTGGTGGTGAACAGCAGCCAGGGCGGCGGCACCAAGGACACCTGGGTGCTGGAAGACTGAGGGAGAGAACCAGATGCTTTCTAGAACCGCTGACCATCTTTATTGGATGTCGCGCTACATCGAGCGCGCCGTTCAAGCGCACAGCGCTTGCGCCGAAGGCAAAACACCGCGACGCGCGCCAGCGCGTGCTGTGTTCTCGGCCAACGATTCGGAGTCGAAGCATGCTGTCTAGGACTGCTGACCATCTCTATTGGATGTCCCGCTACATCGAGCGGGCCGAGAACACCGCGCGTCTGCTCGACATCGCCTACCAGACCTCCCTGCAGCCGCAGTCGGCCAGCGAGTCCGAGCAGACCTGGCGCAGCCTGGTATCCATCTCCGAGCTGAACAGCCTCTATGGCACCAAGTATGCGGAGATCAACGGCCGCAGCGTCATGGAGTTCATGGTGGCCGACGAGGCCAACCTGTCGTCCATCTTCAACTGCCTGCGCGCCGCGCGCGAGAACGCCAGGGCCGTGCGCGGGGCGCTGACGACCGAGGTCTGGGAGACCATGAACCAGACCTGGCTGGAGTTTCGCCGCCTGTTGCGCGAAGGCCTGCTGGCGCGCGACCCGTCGCAGCTCTTCGAGTGGGTCAAGTACCGCAGTCACCTGTCGCGCGGCGTCACGGTGGGCACCATGCTGCAGGACGAGGCCTTCCACTTCATCCGCATCGGCTCCTTCCTGGAGCGGGCCGACAACACGGCGCGGCTGCTGGACATCAAGTTCTATCGCCAGGACGAAACCGGCACGGAGCGCGACGCGGCGCGTGACTTCTACTACTGGTCGGCCGTGCTGCGCTCGGTGTCGGGCTTCGAGATCTACCGCAAGGTCTACAGCAACGTCATCCAGCCGGACAAGGTCGCCGAGTTGCTGATCCTGCGTCCCGACATGCCGCGCTCCCTCTCGCATTGCATGACGCGCATGCAGGCCAACCTCAAGCGTGTGGCCAACCCCCAGTCCGACGAGACCCTGCGCCGCGTCGGCCGCTTGGAGGCCGAACTGGCCTATGGCCGCATCGACGAGATCCTGGCGCAGGGGCTGCACCCTTTCCTGGATGGCTTCCTCGCCGAGGTGGCCGACCTCGGTGCCGCCATCAGCCGCGACTTCCTTGTTCCTTCGACTTGAGCCACAGGGCCACGCATGTCAATCCACGTCGCCCTCAAACACGTCACCCGCTACAAATACGACCGCCCGGTCAGCCTCGGCCCCCAGGTCGTGCGCCTGCGGCCGGCGCCGCACTGCCGCACGCCGGTGCTGTCGTATTCGCTGCGAATCGAGCCAGCGGACCACTTCATCAACTGGCAGCAGGACCCGTTCGCGAACTACCTCGCGCGGCTGGTGTTCCCCGAGAAGACGACGGAGTTCACCGTCACGGTGGACCTGGTCGCCGAGATGGCGGTCTACAACCCCTTCGACTTCTTCCTCGAGGAGCACGCCCAGACCTTCCCCTTCAAGTACGACGAGGTCCAGCAGATCGAGCTCGCGCCCTATCTGCAGGTCGAGCCGCTGACACCCTTGCTGGCCGCCTACCTGAAGGACATCCCGCTCGACCGGCGCTCGACGAATGACTTCCTCGTCGAGCTCAACCAGAGGGTGCAGCGCAGCGTCTCCTACCTGATCCGCATGGAGCCCGGCGTGCAGACGCCCGAGGAGACGCTGGCCAAGGCCTCGGGCTCCTGCCGCGACTCCGGCTGGCTGCTGGTGCAGCTGATGCGCCACCTCGGCCTGGCGGCGCGCTTCGTGTCGGGCTATCTGATCCAGCTGACGCCGGACGAGAAAGCGCTGGACGGCCCCAGCGGCACCGAGGTCGACTTCACCGACCTGCACGCCTGGTGCGAGGTCTACCTGCCTGGCGCCGGCTGGATCGGCCTGGACCCCACCTCCGGCCTGCTCGCGGGCGAGGGCCACATCCCGCTGGCCGCCACGCCCACGCCCGGCAGCGCCGCGCCCATCAGCGGTGCTGTCGACAAGGCCGAGGTCGAGTTCGAGCACGAAATGAGCGTCACGCGCATCTACGAGTCGCCGCGCGTGACCAAGCCCTACACCGAAGAGCAATGGGCCGAGGTGCTGACGCTCGGCGAGCAGGTGGACCGCGAACTGGCCGCCGGCGACGTGCGCCTGACCATGGGCGGCGAGCCCACCTTCGTCTCCATCGACGACCGCGACGCGCCCGAATGGAACACCGAGGCGCTCGGCCCCACCAAGCGGCTCAGCGCCCAGCAGCTCACGCACCGGTTGCGTGACGAATACGGCCAGGGCGGCTTCCTGCATTTCGGCCAGGGCAAGTGGTACCCGGGCGAACAGCTGCCACGCTGGGCCCTGTCCATCTACTGGCGCGCCGACGGCCAGCCCTGCTGGCGCAACCCCGACTGGTTCGCCGACGAGCGGGAAGGCCACGCCTACACGAGCACGCACGCCCAGGCTTTCATGAGCGCGCTGACGCGCCGCCTGGCCCTGCCCGACACGCATGTCGAGCCCGCCTACGAGGACACCTACTACTACCTGTGGCGCGAACGCCGCCTGCCGGTCAACGTCGACCCCTTCGACTCGCGCCTGGACGACGAGATGGAGAGGGCGCGCCTGCGCCGCATCTTCGAACAGGGCCTGGCCCAGGTCGTCGGCTATGTGCTGCCCATCAGTCGCAGCGGCGACTCACCGGCGCTGGCCGGCACGCGCTGGCAGACGGGGCCGTGGTTCTTCCGCGGCGAGCGCCTCTATCTCCACCCCGGCGACTCGCCGATGGGCTGGCGCCTGCCGCTGGATTCGCTGCCCTGGGTCAGCAAGGGCGACTACCCCTATCTGATCGAGCAGGACCCTTTCGCCCCGCGCGGCATGCTGCCCGCGGCGGCGGCACTGCGTGTGCAGACGCTGGGCGTGACCTCGGCCGGGCCGACGCCTGGCTTGCTGCCCGGCGGCAAGGCCGGCGGTGCAGGGGGCACGGGTGCTGGCCCCGCCGCACCGGGGCGCTTCGAGAGTGCCCGCGACATCACGCGCACCGCGCTGTGCGTCGAGGCCCGCGACCCGCGCCGCGCCAACGGCCCCGCGGCAGAAGCCAAGGGCAAGGCCAGTGGCGTCCTCTATGTCTTCATGCCGCCGCTGGAGAAACTCGAGCATTACATGGAGCTGCTGGCGGCGGTGGAAGCCGCTTGCGAGGACACCGGCTACAAGATCGTGCTGGAGGGCTACCCGCCGCCGCGCGACCCGCGCCTGAAGCTGCTGGCCGTCACGCCCGACCCCGGCGTCATCGAGGTCAACATCCACCCGGCGCACAGCTGGGGCGAACTGGTCGCCCACACCGAGTTCCTCTACGAAGCCGCGCGCCTGACGCGGCTGTCGAGCGAGAAGTTCATGATCGACGGCCGCCACACCGGCACCGGTGGCGGCAACCACTTCGTGCTCGGTGGCGCCACGCCGGCCGACTCGCCCTTCCTGCGCCGGCCGTCGCTGCTGGCCTCGCTGCTGGCCTACTGGCACAACCACCCCTCGCTGAGCTATCTCTTCAGCGGTCTCTTCCTCGGCCCGACGAGCCAGGCGCCGCGCGTGGACGAAGCGCGCAACGACCAGCTGCGCGAGCTGGAGATCGCGCTGGACGAGATCCACAAGCTGTCCGAACGTGACGCTGGGGACGTGCCGCCCTGGATCATCGACCGCATGCTGCGCAATGTGCTGGTGGACGTGACCGGCAACACCCACCGCAGCGAGTTCTGCATCGACAAGCTCTATTCGCCGGACTCCGCGACCGGACGCCTGGGCCTGCTGGAGCTGCGCGCCTTCGAGATGCCGCCGCATGCGCGCATGAGCATCGTGCAGCAATTGCTGCTGCGCGCCCTCGTCGCCCGCTTCTGGAAAACACCCTACCGCGCGCCGCTGGTGCGCTGGGGCACCGAGCTGCATGACCGCTGGCTGCTGCCGCATTTCATCCGCGAGGACTTTGCCGATGTCATGCAGGACATGCAGGAGGCCGGCTACGCGATGGACGCAGCCTGGTTCGCGCCGCACTACGAGTTCCGCTTCCCCAAGTACGGCGAGTTCGCGTCGCGCGGCGTGCACCTGACGCTGCGCGGCGCGCTGGAGCCTTGGCATGTGATGGGCGAGGAGGGCTCGGCCGGCGGCAATGTCCGCTATGTGGACGCGTCGATGGAGAGGCTGGAGCTGCATGTCACGGGCCTCATCGACCCGCGCCACCGCGTGACGGTCAACGGCCAGCCCGTGCCGCTGCAGCCCACGGGCCGCGTCGGCGAGTTCGTCTGCGGCGTGCGCTACCGCGCCTGGCTGCCGCAGTCGGCCCTGCACCCCACCATCGGCATCCATGCGCCGCTGACGGTGGACCTGGTGGACACCTGGCAGCAGAAGTCGCTCGGCGGCTGCCGCTACTTCGTCGCCCATCCCGGCGGCCGCAACTACGCGACGCTGCCGGTCAACGCCTACGAGGCCGAGAGCCGGCGCCTGGCGCGTTTTGCGGCCATCGGCCACACGCCGGGGCGTGTCGAAGTGAAAGAGCCGAAACGCAGCCTGGAGTTTCCTTTCACGCTGGATCTTCGCAAGACGGTCTAGACAGCTTGGGGCAAACTCACGGCATGAGCATTGACCTCGCCGAACTCCGCAAGCTCTCGGTGGCTGAACGCATTCAGCTGGCCGAGGACTTGTGGGACAGCATCGCCTTGGACGCCGCCGAGGCGCCGGGGCTGACCGACGCCCAGCGGCAGGAGTTGCAACGTCGCCTGCGTGCGCATGAGTCGGATCCATCGGCTGCCCTGCCTTGGGAGCAGGTGCGCGCCGAGTTGATGGCAGGGCCTGCATCACGCTGAGCCATGCGAGTTTTCTTTCGGCCTGAAGCACGCGACGAGCTGCTCGAAGCGCAGGCCTGGTACGAAGCTCACGCAATCGGCCTGGGACAGGAATTCGCCCGCGCCTTCGAGGTCGCGCTGCAGTCGGCCTGCCGGCAACCTGCCGGCTTCGCCGAGGTCGAGGAAGGCTGCCGTCGCGTCGTGCTGAGGCGCTTCCCGTACTCGCTCTACTACCGTGCTGCCGGCGACGAGTTGCTGGTGGTTGCCGTCTTCCACCATCGTCGTCCGCCCCCCGCAAGGCAGGGGCGGCGCTGAAACGCCCTGCATCATGCACATCGAGATCCAACCCGGCGTCCGCCTCTTCGTCGACATCGAGGGCCTGGGCCATGAGCCCGTCGGCCCGGAGCTGCGCGAGAAGCCGACGCTGATCCTCATCCATGGCGGCCCGGGTTTCGACCACACCGCTTTCCGCCCCTTCTTCAGCCGCTTCACCGACCTCTGCCAGGTCGTCTACTACGACCAGCGCGGCCACGGCCGCAGCGACCCGAGGCCGGCGGATGAATGGGTGCTGGATGTGTTCGCCGACGATGTGGTGCGGCTCTGCGATGCGCTGGGTGTGACCAAGCCCATCGTGCTGGGCCAGAGCTTTGGCGGCTTTGTCGCGCAGCGCTATCTGGCGCGCCACCCCGAGCATCCGAGCAAGGTCGTGCTGTCCAGCACCTCGCATCACTTCGGCCTGGAACGCAAGATAGCCCGCTTCGGCGCCCTGGGCGGGCCCGATGCCGCAGCGGCCACGCGCGAGTTCTGGGAGAACCCCGGGCCGGCCTCCTGGGCCGTCTACGAGAAGCACTGCCGCCATCTCTACAACACGCAGCCGAAGAACCCCAACGCGGGCGGCTGGATGATGTTCAAGCCCGAGATCCTGTTCGCCCACACCCGCACCGAGCTGCGCGACATGGATCTGCGCCCTGGCCTGTCCAAGGTGCAATGCCCGGTGCTGGTCATGGCCGGCGAGCAGGACCCGGTCACGCCGCCGCAGGATGCCGAGGAGATCGTCGCGGCGCTGCCGGCGCAATGGGTGCAGTTCGAGCGCTTCGCCGGCGTCGGCCATGGCGCCTGGCGCGACGACCCCGAAGCTGCCGAGAAAGTGCTGCGCGCCTTTCTGTCGCCGCGCGGCCCGGTCGGCGACGCTTTGCCCACACCCTAGGCGCAGGGCTTCGCGGCATGGACATTGCTCGACAATGCCCTTTCGCCCTCAACGCGCCGCATGACTGCATCGATACGCCTCGCCCATGTCTGAGCTCACCCCCAGTCAATGGAGCCTGTTACCCGACGAGCCCGAGGAGGTGCTGTCGCCCGACCCGCTGGCGCTGGCCCTGTCGGCCGCGCTGCGCAGCCGCGACGGCCACTTCTACGAGCTGACCGGCCAGGTCAACCAGCCCGGCGAGCCCCAGGGCGGCCTGGCCGAGCGCTGGCGGCGCTTCTTCGCCGCCGGTGGTGCCGCGGGCTGGCAGGAACTCAGCGCCAAGGCCCTGCGCGTGCAGCGCCGCGTGCTGGAGGACGGCGCCAGCTACAACGTGCACAGCGACGCCCCGCCGCTGCCGGGCCAGGACGAGCGCGAGGGTGCGCCGCTGGCCCGCCACTGGCCGCTGGAGCTGCTGCCCATGCTCATCGAGCCGGACGAGTGGCGCGGCATCGAGGCCGGCATCGCCCAGCGCTCGCGCCTGCTCAACGCCGTCATGGCCGACACCTATGGCGAGCGCAAGCTGCTCAACGAGGGCCTGCTGCCCGCCTCCCTCGTGCTGGCCCACCCGCAATACCTGCGCGGCATGCACGGCAGCCAGCCGGCCGGTGGCGTGCATCTGCAGGTGCTGGCCTTCGACCTGACGCGCTGTGCCGACGGCCACTGGTGGGTGGTCGGCCAGCGCACCCAGGCGGCTTCGGGCCTGGGCTATGTGCTCGAGAACCGCCTCATCATTGCCCAGCAGTTCCCCGAGGCCTTCCGCCAGATGGCCGTGCAGCGCCTGGCCGCCAGCTACCGCGATTTCATCCAGACGCTGATGAAGCTGTCGCCCGCCGGCGAGCGCAGCCGCGTGGCGCTGCTGACGCCGGGGCCGCGCAACGAGACCTATTTCGAGCAGGCCTTCCTGGCGCGCTATCTCGGCATCACGCTGGTCGAGGGCGCCGACCTGACGGTGCGCGCCGACAAGGTCTACCTGAAGACGCTGGCCGGCCTGGAGCGCGTGCACGTGCTGCTGCGCCGCGTCGACGACACCTGGCTGGACCCGCTGGAACTGCGCCCCGATTCCATCCTCGGCGTGCCCGGCCTGCTGCAGGCCGCGCGTGCCGGCGAGGTCATCATCGCCAACGCCCCCGGCGCCGGCTGGCTGGAGAGCCCCGGCCTGGCCGCCTTCTGGCCCGGCGTGGCCGAGAGCCTGCTCGGCGAGGAGCTGACGCTGCCGGCCATCCAGAGCTGGTGGTGCGGTGAAGACAGCGCCTGGCGCAGGCTGCGGCCGCGGCTGGCGGAATTCGTCGTCGTGCCGACCTTCTCGGCCAGCAGCACGACGCGCAGCTTCAGCCCCATCGTGGCCGCCGAGCTGACCGACGAGCAGCTGTGGGCGCTGGCCGAGCGCATCGACGCCGACCCCACCGCCTACACGCTGCAGGCGCGCGTCAAGCCCACCAAGCAGCCGGTCTGGACGCGCGGCGCGCTGGAGCCGCGCGTGGCCGTGCTGCGCGTCTTCGCGCTGACCGACGGGCAGGGCGGCTGGAAGGTGCTGCCCGGCGGCCTGGCGCGCGTCGCACCGCGCCGCGATCCACTGGCCGACGCCTGGCTGTCCATCCAGCGCGGGTCGCTCAGCGCCGACACCTGGGTCATGACCGATGGCGAGGTCGACCCGACGACGCTGCTGTCCCAGCCCCTGCAGGCCGCCGACCTGCGCGACGTGCACTGGACCGTCACCAGCCGCGCGGCCGAGAACCTGTTCTGGCTCGGCCGCTACACCGAGCGCGCCGAGAACAGCGCGCGGCTCGCGCGTTATGTCATCGAGGCCAGCGTCATGGTGCAGCGCGGCGCGATGGCGCCGCCCATGCTGCCGCTGCTGGACGCGCTGGCGCGCAGCCACGGCCTGGTCGGCGCCGACGCGCCACGCGCCGAGGACGACCCGCGCGGCTTCGAACGCGCGCTGCTGACGGCCCTGYTGCCGGCCTCCGGCGTCACCAGCGTCGGCTGGAACCTGCGCGCCCTGCAGGGTTGCGCCCAGGCGCTGCGCGAACGCCTGTCGCCTGAGGCCTGGCGCCTCATCCACGAGACGGCGGCCCAGTTCGAGCAGCATCTGCGCGCCGTGCTGGACCGGCCCGGCCCGGCCACGCCCGTCAGCGATGTGCTCAATGTGCTGGCCCGCGCCGACACCCATCTGGCCGCCATCACCGGCGCCCAGACCGACCGCATGACGCGCGACGACGGCTGGCGGCTGCTGTCCATCGGCCGCCAGATCGAACGCCTTTCATTCCATGCCGAGGTGCTGGCCGAGACCTTCGAACGCGACCTCGCGCTGACCGAGGACGGTTTCGCGCTGCTGCTCGGCGTGTTCGACTCCACCATCACCTACCGCGCCCAGTTCCAGGCGCGCCGCGAGGCGCCGCCGCTGCTGCATCTGCTCGTGCACGACACCGACAACCCGCGCTCGCTGGCCTGGGTCGCGCGCACGCTGCGCGACCGCTTCGCCAAGCTCGCCCGCCACGACCCGGGCTGGGCGGCCGACATTGCTGCCGAGCTGCCCGTGCCCGAGGCCTGGCCGCTGGCCGAGCTGGCGGCGCCGGGCGGCGCGCTGATCGAACAGCTGGACCGTGCGGCGGCCCAGGCCGGCGAGCTGTCCAGCCTCATCAGCCAGCGCTATTTCGCCCATGTCATCGGCGCGGAGCAACGCGTATGGCAGTGAAGTTGGCCGTGCACCATGTCACCGAGTACACCTATGACGACTCGGTGGAATGGGCCTATCACGCCGCCTGCCTGGCGCCGCGCAACACGCCGTGGCAGAAGGTCAGCGGCTGGCAGCTGGGCATCGACCCGCTGCCCGATGGCTGGGGTGTCGAAGGGCTGGAGCTGGACGCCGCCGAGCTGGGCCGCCACCTGCGCCGCGACCCCTGGGGCAACCGCCACCTGAGCTTCGGCCATGCGCGCGTGCACGAGAGGCTGGTCGTCGACAGCCGCTTCGTGGCCGAGCTGCAGGAGCGCCCGGCGCCCGACCCGACGCGCGGGCCGTCGTGGGAGTCGGTCGCCGCTGGCCTGCGCTACCGCGCCGGCCGGGCGCTGCAGGAGGCCGACGAGTTCGCGCTGGCCTCGGGCTATGCGGCGCCGGACGCGACGCTGGCCGCCTATGCGCGCCGGGCCTTCTCGCCCGGCCGCACGCTGGCGGCCGGTGGCCTGTCGCTGATGCACCAGATCCACACCGACCTGCGCTATCTGCCGCAGAGCACGACCGTGGCGACCCGTGCCGCGGATGCGCTGGCCCAGCGCAGCGGCGTCTGCCAGGACTTCGCCCATGTCTTCATCGCCGCCTGCCGGTCGCTCGGCCTGGCGGCGCGCTATGTGAGTGGCTATCTGCTGACGCGCCCGCCCGAGGGCGTGACCAAGCTCGTCGGCGCCGACGCCTCGCATGCCTGGGCCGAGCTGTGGTGCCCCGAGCAGGGTTGGCTGGCGCTGGATCCGACCAATGCCATTCCCGCGGGCCTGGACCATGTCACGCTGGCCTGGGGCCGCGACTATGCCGATGTGGCCCCACTGCGCGGCGTGCTGCGCGGCGGTGGCGTGGCGACGCTGAGCGTGGGCGTGACGGTGGAGCCGGTGGCCGGCTGAGCCGCGCTGCGGTCAGCCGCGCAGCAGCGGCAGCACCGACACCACCATCAGCGCCGCGGCGCCCCAGTTGAAGGCCTGCAGCGCGCGTGGGCGGTGCAGCCAACGGCGCATCTGTTCGCCCAGCAGGGCCCAGGAGCCGCAGCAGGGCAGGTTGACGAGGACGAAGACGGCCGTCAACGCCGCGATGCCGAGTTCACCATAGGCCGTCACGGCGGTCAGCGCCATGGCCCAGGCCTTGGGGTTGACGACCTGGAACAGCGCCGCGGCGCCGAAGCCCATCGGCCGGCCCTGGCCGCCGCCCTGGGCGCTGGGTGGCGCAGCGGTGGCGATCCTGACCGCGAGGTAGAGCAGATAGGCCAGGCTCGCCCACTTCAGCACCTCATGCAGGCCGGGGTAGCGCGTGAAGACCTCGCCCAGCCCGAGGCCGACGAGCACCAGCATGACCCCGAAGCCGAAGCTGATGCCCAACAGATGCGGCAGGCTGCGCCGCCAGCCAAAGTTGGTGCCCGAGGCCAGCAGCATCAGGTTGTTGGGTCCGGGCGTGATGGACATGACGAAGGCGAAGCCGGTGAGGGCGGCCAGCGTGCTGAGGGTGGTTTCCATGGCGCGCAACTCTAGGCAGGTCGGCGTCGAATGGGCTTGCGTTGTGCGGTGTTGCTGGGGCCGGTTGTGCAATCATCTGCGGTCATGGATGCGATTGACGACAAGATATTGCGCGAACTGGCCCGCGATGGCCGCCTGACCAATGCCGAGCTGGCCCAGCGCATTGCCCTGAGCCCCTCGGCCTGCCTGCGGCGTGTGCAGGAACTGGAGAGGCTGGGTGTCATCAAGGGCTACCGTGCCGTGCTGGACCCGACGCAGCTCGGCATGGGCTTTGTCGCCTATGTGGCCATCGGCCTGTCGCGCCACACGCTGGGTGAGCAATTGAGCTTCGAGCAGGCCATGAAGGACTGCCCCGTCGTGCGCGAATGCCACAACGTGACCGGCGCCTTCGAGTACCTGCTGCGCGTCGAGGTGGCCGACCTGCCGGCCTACAAGCGCTTCCATGCCGACGTGCTGGGCGGCCTGCCTCAGGTCAGCATGATCACGAGCTACATCGTCATGGACTCGCCGAAAGACGATAGGGGCTGATCCAGCGCTCTGCATTCGGGTTTGCGGGCCGAGCGCCGGGCCGCCCCTAGCCGGCCCGCGTATGGCGATGTGCTTGCGGCTCAATGCCGCAAGCATCGCCGTCCCCTCGGGGGACCGGTCAGGCTGGCCCGTGTTCAGCAGGGCCAGACTGGACGAGGGGCTTCAACGTTTGACTTTGCCGTCGCCGGTCAGCATCGACAGTTCGACAAAGCTCGAGCCGGCATGCTTGGTGGGCGTGAAATGCAACCGGTAGCCGCGTGACTCGTAGCCGGACAGCGTCTCCAGCGCGCCGATCAGCGCGTCGCGATTGAGGCGGCCGCCCAGGCGGCGCAGGCCGTCGACGATGACGCGTGCGGCGACATAGCCTTCCATGCTGGTGTAGTTGGGCTCGGCCTTGGCGTCGAGCTTGGTGATGGCCTGCTGGTAGTCGTTGACGAGGCCGACCGCGGTGCCGAAGGGCGAGGGCATCACCTGCGAGACGACGACGCCGGCGGCGTCCTTGCCGAGCTCATCGGCCAGGGCCTGGGTGCCAACGAAGGACACGTTGTAGAACTGGCCGTAATAGCCGGCCTTGCGCGCCTCGCGAATGAAGGCGGCGCAGCCCTTGTAGGCACCGATCTGCACGATGGCCTCGGGCTGTGCCGGCACCAGCGTCTTCAGCGCGGAGGCCACGTCCACGCTGTTGCGCTCGACGGTGGCGACGGCCAGGGGTTGCAGCCCGCGTTTTTCCAGCGCGCGCTGCACACCCTTGAGGCCGGCCTGGCCGTAGGCATCGTTCTGGTGGAAGACGGCGATCTTCTTCAGGTCGAGCTGGGTCAGTTGCTTGACGATCAGTTCCGTCTCGTCGTAGTAGGACGCGCGGACGTGGAAGACCAGCTTGTTGAAGGGGTCGCGCAGCGCCTCGGCGCCGGTGAAGGGCGCGACGAAGGGGATCTTGGCGGCGTTGACCAGGGGCAGGGCCGCCAGCGAGGTGGGCGTGCCGACATAGCCGAACAGCGCGAAGACATCCTCCTGGATGAACTTCTCGGTGTTGGCCTTGCAGCGCACCGGGTCGTAGCCGTCGTCCAGCGTCTTCAGCACGATGGGCAGTCCGCCGACGCCGCCAGCCGCATTGACGCCGTCGAAATAGGCCTTGGCGCCGAGCTGCATCTGCAGGCCGAGTTGGGCGGCAGGGCCGGTCAGCGGCACGGACTGGCCGAGCACGATGGCGCGGCGTTCCTGGGCGCGAGCGAATGTGGCCGGCAGCGCGAGGCTGGCCAGGGCGAGATGGGCTTGGCGGCGGGTCAGCATGGGCGCGAATGATGCCGCAAGCCGCGGGGGCTGTTACAACCAATTGATCCACGGCATGCGTCGCGCGTGAATACGCCCTGGATGAAACGTTTGCTAACTTGTACGTGAGCGGGCGCGGCCGGCCCGCTTGTTGGCATACATGGCTTCGTCGGCATGGCGCATCAGCGCATCCGGCGTGCGGCCGTTGTTGGGGTAATGGGCCAGGCCCAGGCTGCTGCCCACGGCGACCTGCTCGCCCGAGCTCAGCGTGATCGGCTGGGACAGCGCGTCCAGCAGGCGGTTCAGCACCGGCTCGGCGTCGGCGGGCGCCAGGGCCGGCGTCAGCAGCACGACGAACTCGTCGCCGCCCAGYCGCGCCACCGTGTCGCTGGCGCGCAGGCCGGCATGCAGGCGCGCGGCCACGGCCTTGAGCACTTCGTCGCCGGCGTCGTGGCCATGGTTGTCGTTGATCTGCTTGAAGCCGTTCAGGTCGAGATAGGCCAGCGCAAAGACGTGGCCGTTGCGCTCCGCGCCCGCGATGGCCTGCTTGAGCCGGTCACCCAGCAGCAGGCGGTTGGGCAGGCCGGTCAGCGCGTCGTGCAGGGCAGCGCGCTCCATGCGCGCCTCGTGGGCCTTGCTCTGCGTGATGTCCACCATCATCCACAGCGACTCGCCGCCCCGTTCGCTGGAGACTGCGGGCAGTTCCACGCCAGCCAGGTCCACCCAGATCAGCGAGCCGTCCTTGCGCCGCATCTGCAGCTGGGTGCGGAAGCGCCCGCCGGCCTTGAGCTGCGGATAGGCCAGGGCTCCCAGGGTCCCGTAGGCGGTGTCGTCGACGTAGAGCTGGCGCGCCGGCATGCCGAGCAGCTCGCCTTCGGCATAGCCGAAGATGCGCTCCAGCGCATGGTTGCGCCAGACGATCGTGCGGTCGCGCAGCTTGGTGATGCCGACCAGATCGCTCTCCAGCATGGCCTCCTGGTCCAGCGTCAGCTGGTGCAACTGCTGGCGGATGCGGTGGGTCTCACTGATGTCGAACATCACCGAGCGGCTGCGCAGGTAGCGGCCGTCGGGGGCGTAGATGGCCGTGGCGGACAGGCTGACGCGGCGGACCTCGCCCTGGCGGCCCTTGACGTTGAACTCCAGCTCCGAGACCCTCCCTTCGCGCATAAAGCGCGGGAAGGCCTGGCTGAACAGCACCCGGCCCTCGGCATCGAAGAAGTCCGCCGGGCTGGCCTGGCCGATCAGCTCCTCGGCCGTCGCACCCAGCCAGCTCAGGCCGAGGGCGTTGATCTGCAGGAAGCGGCCGTTCTGGTCCAGCGCGTAGTAGGCGCAGGGCGCGTTGTCGTAGAGGTCCTGGAAGCTCTGGCGCGCCTCGTCGGCCTGGGCCTGCAGCTGCTTGCGCGCCGTGATGTCGGACTCGATGATCATGAAGCCCGTCAGGCCGTCGGCACCGTCCAGGGGCTGGATCTCGATGTCCACCCAGTAGTCGCGGCCGTCCTTGCTGCGGTGCATCAGCTCCACCTTGCAGCCCAGGCCGACGTTCATGGCCTCGCGCATGCCGTGCACGGTGTCCTCGTTGGTCAGCTCGGAATGCAGCAGCTCGCTGGGCAGACGGCCCAGGGCCTCCGCGCTCGTGAAGCCGCTGAGCCGCGTGAAGCCATCGTTGACCCAGTTGATGCGGCGCTCGGCATCGGTGATGAGGACGGCGTTCGTCGTGTGGCTGGCCACCCGGGCGAGCCGCGTCAGGTCGGCCGTCATGCCGCGCGCCATCTCCTCGGCGCGCGCCCGGCCGGCGGCCAGCAGATAGACCGTCACGGCGAGCAGCAGGCTCAGCAGGGCGCCGCCCAGCTCCAGGCCGACGCCGGACAGGCCGAGCAGCTTGACGGCGGCGTCGTGCGTCAGCGCGGTGTCGAGCATGAACTCGCGCCCGGCGACCGTGAAGGACAGCGCCTCGGCCGTTGGGGCGTCCGCCAGCGAATAGTCGGCCGCTTCCTCGGGCGTCAGGGCCTGACCCCGGTGCAGGGCCAGCAGCGGCCTGAACTCGCCGTCCGCCGTTTTCGCGGACAGCTTCAGGTCCAGCAGCGCTGCCGCCGGCTCGGCCACGCCGTGCAGCAGCTCGTTGGCCACCAGCGGTGCGTACAGCAGGCCCAGCAGCGCGGCGCGGCGCTGGGTCGGCGTGCCGGGGTCGTGCCCTTCCCGGTAGACCGGCACCAGCAGCATGAAGCCCGGGCCCTTCAGCGGGTCCTGCACCAGGCGCACGGGGGCGGACAGGGTGGCTTCGCCGGTGTCGATGGCGCGATCGATGGCCTGGCGGCGTACGGGGTCGGCGCCGGAGTCGATGCCCCAGGCTGCGAAGTTGCGCGAGAACGGCGAGATCTGCGTGACGACGTAGAGGGTCTCGTCGGTGCCCGAACCATGCACGCGAAAACCCGTGGAGCCCTCGCGCTGGTGGGTGGCGACAAAGGCATCCAGGTCGCGCCGCGCCACGCGCTCGATGAAGCCGAAGCCGCGCACGCCGGGGA
>NZ_JBFUAB010000022.1:0-141005 GCF_056406535.1 Roseateles sp. P1_C1_2 | reverse complement strand
GGTAGAGCGTGGCGAGGAAGGACAGCGCCAGCGAGACCAGCGCGATCGGGATGATGTCGGCTCGCTGAGGGTCGCTGGGCATCTGGCTGATGACGTAGATGCTGCCCGGCAGGAAGCTGGTGTTGAGCAGGTGCTCGATGGCCGGCACGATGACGTCGACGTTGAAGGCGACCAGCAGGCCCAGCCCCACGCCCGCCAGCGTGCCGATGACGCCAGACACGGCCCCCTGCACGATGAAGATGCCCATGATGGAGCGCGGGCTGGCACCCAGCGTGCGCAGGATGGCGATGTCGCTCTGCTTGTCGGTCACCGTCATCACCAGCGTGGAGACGAGGTTGAAGGCCGCGACGGCAACGATCAGCGTCAGGATGATGCTCATCAGGCGCTTCTCGATCTGCACCGCGTCGAACCAGTTGGCGTTGGAGCGGGTCCAGTCGCGCACGAGGATCTGCGGCCCCATGACGTCCTTCAGCTCGGCGGCGACGCGACGGGCTTCGTGCACGTCGCGCAGCTTGAGCTGCACACCGGTCGGCCCTTCGGTGCGGAAGAGGCGGGCCGCGTCATCGACATGGATGAGGGCCAGGCCCGAGTCGTATTCATAGTGGCCGGCGCTGAAGGTACCCACCACGTTGAAACTCTTGAGCCGCGGCACGACACCGGCCGGCGTGACCTGGCCGCCCGGTGCGACGACGGTGATCTTGTCGCCCACGCCCACACCCAGCTGGCGGGCCAGCTCGATGCCCAGCACGATGTTCCAGGCGCCGGGCTGCAGCTGGGCGAAGGCGCCGTCCTTCAGCTGTGCGCCCAGACCGGTGACCGTGGCCTCCTCGGCCGGCGAGATGCCACGGATGATGGCGCCGCGCATGTCCTCGCCGCGGGCGATCAGGCTCTGGCTGGCCACGAAGGGCGCCGCGCCGATGACCTCGGGATTCAGCCGCGCCTTGGCGGCCGTGGCCTGCCAGTCCGGCAGGGCCTGGCCGGTGTAGTTCAGCAGCTCGACGTGGGCGATGACGTTGAGCATGCGGTCGCGCACCTCGCGCTGGAAGCCGTTCATGACCGACAGCACGATGATGAGGGCCGCCACGCCCAGCGCGATGCCGAGGATGGACACGCCCGAGATGAAGCTGATGAAGCGGTTGCGCCGCCCGCCGCGGCCGGCGCGCGTGTAGCGCCAGCCGACCTGGAGTTCAAACGGCAGGGTCATGGAGCGATGCAAAGGCGTACGGCATGGGGCCGGGATGGTAACTGGGCGCCCGGCGCAGAATGCAGCTCCAGCCCTTGGGAACCCGCGATGAAGCCCTTGTCCGTCCTGCTGCCGGCATGTCTGCTGACAGCTGCCCTCATCTCCTCACCGGCCGCCGCCATGCCCGATCTCGTCATCCTCGTGCGCCATGCCGAAAAGGCCGCCCAGGCCAACGACCCCGGCCTGACGCCCGCGGGGGAGCAGCGCGCCCAGGCGCTGGCCCAGGCGCTGGCCGGCCTGCGCGTGAATGCCATCCTGACGTCGCCCGCGCGCCGCGCGCGCGACACGGCCGCGCCGCTGGCCCAGGCCCTGGGCCTGCAGCCCAAGGCGGTGGACGGCGGCCCCGACCATGTCAAGGCGGTGGCGGACGCGGTGCACGCCCAGACCGGCGTCGTCCTCGTCGTCGGCCACAGCAACACGGTGCCGGCCGTCATCGCCGCCCTGGGTGGCCCCAAGCTGGCCGATCTGTGCGAGACGAGCTTTCATCACGCCTTCCTGCTGCAGCCCGCCCCGGCGCCCGCAAACGAGCCGCCGCGCTGGGCGCACTTCAGCTACGGCGCAGCCTCGGTGGCCCCGCAGGCGGGCTGCCTCTAGTTGGCGCCGCGCTTGAGCTCCCACTGCGCGAGCGTGAACTCGCGATAGGGCACGGCCTGGGTGGTCAGCGTGCGCTCGAACCACGGCAGGGCCTCGCCGCGCCGCCCCTGCGCGGCCAGCTGCTGGCCGATGAAGAAATAGGCCTCGGCCAGGCGCAGCCTCTCGGTCTCGGGCTTTTCCTTGGCCAGCTTGAGCAGGGCTTCGCGGCCCAGGCTGCCGCCCAGATAGCTCAGCAGCGCGCCGCTCCATTTGCTGGCGTCGGCCGCGGCCAGCTCGTCGGCGATGGCCTCCCTGCCGCGGCCGCCCTGGCGCTCCGCCGCGAGGTAGAGCCACAGCAGCGTGAACTGGCGCGCCTCGCCGCTGGCGTTGGCCGCGCTGTCGCGCAGTGCGGTCTCGGCTCGCGCGTAGTCGCCCAGCATGTAGTGGGCCGTGCCCAGCCAGCTGCCGCCTGAGCCGGCACCTGTACCGACCAATTGGGCCTGCTGGTTGAAGGCCGCCAGCGCCTCGACCGGCCGGCCCAGGCCGACCAGCGCGACGCCCCGGGCCTCCAGCGCCGCCCCGCCCTCGTCGCCTTCGCCGCGGATGGCCAGGGCCGCTTCGGCATCGGCCAGCGCGAGCGCGAAATCACCGAGCTGGTTGTGCGCCTGCGCGCGCTCGATGCGCACCCAGGCGGCGAGGCGGCTGGTGGGCGCCACTTGCGAAAGCAGTTCGGCGTCGATGAGGCGGTTGATCTCGTTGCCCAGCATCAGTTCCCACAGCGCATCCGGCGGGGCACCATTGCGAAAGCGCGCCATGCGCTCGGCGATGGCGGTGAAGGGCGCCTCCAGCGCCTTGCGATCCACCAGGTTCAGGCGCAGGCGCTGGGCGCCCAGCATCTGGCGCGTGCGGCCAACGCGCTCGCGGTAGCCGTCCACATCGGCCGGCAACACCTCCTCGGCGCGGCGCTCCACACGGCTGATGAACTGCACGGTCGCGCCCTGCACCTCGACGCGGCTGCTGAAGGCGAAATGCTTGTCGGTGAGTTGCTGGGGCGCGGGTGCCTGGGCGGTGAAGGGGCGCGCGCCGGTCACGCTCAGGCGCAGCTCGGCCAGGCGCGCGCCCTCCAGCCGGAAGGGCTGGCGGCGACGCGCCTCGGGCGGCACGGGCAGTGCGTCCACCAGCTCGGCGGCGGGGAATTCCAGGTCCAGCCAGCCGCGCTGGTAGCGGCCGATGCTGGGGTGCTCGAAATGCAGCTTCAGCACCCACTCGTTGCTGTCGCGGTCATCGGCAACCTCGGGCTGGCCCACGCTGACGAGGCCCGGCAGCAGGCGCACATAGGCGCCGCCGATCGACTCCGCAATGCGCTCCAGGCCGGCGGTGGCCAGGTTGGCGCGCCAGCGTTCGGCGGCCAGGCCGCTGGCCTTGAAGGTCGTGTTCAGCTGCACGGGGCGGGCCAGTTGGCTGAAGTCCCAGTCCTGGCGGAAGCTCAGCCCGTCCTGCGCGAAGGACGGCGGCACGACGGGCTCGGGCCCGGCCTGGCCCTGGCCGACGACGAGTGCCGCGCCATAGCGGTAGTAGCCGCGCTTCTCCAGCGAATGGCCCTGGCCGTTCATCGTCGGGTCCAGGAAGTAGACCGCGTCGCCCAGCTGCACGCGGCTGATGATGTGGTCGAACTGGTCGTGCGAGGGCAGGTAGTTGACGATGCCGCGGTTGCGCGCCATCGAGACCAGCGCCGGCCTGGCGTCGATGCCCATGGCCGCCAGCAGCGTGTTCAAGAGCAGGGTCTTGTCCTTGCAATCGCCCAGGCGCTCGGCGAGGGTGCGCGCCGCCGGCTTGGGCCGGTGCGAGCTTTCGCCCAGCGACGCCGAGAAATAGCGCACCTCGTCCTGCACGAAACGCAGTGCCGCGGCTACCTGCTGCTCGGGCGTGCCACCCTGGGCCTTGAGCTCGGTCGCCTTGGCCGCCACCGCGCCGCTTGCCGGCTCGACGGCGAACAGCCCCCGGGCCCATTGGTCGACCTCGGCCCAGCTGGCGTATTCGCTGACGTGCAGGGCCGGGTAGACCTTGAACCAGGGCGGCGTGGCGGCCTCGTCCTGCACGGCCGGCACATGTTCGCGCAGCACGCGGATGACCTGGCGGCCGCCTTCCTCGAAGCGCTCGGGCACGATGTCGCTGGCCAGCGCCTTGACCGCGAGCTTGCGCTCCGGCGGTGCCTCGATGCGCAGGTGCAGGCGCTCCACCGGCGCGTCGGAGGCCAGCTGCATCAGTGCCGAATAGCGCCCGTCGAAGATGGGGTTCTGGCCCTCCAGCGTGTAGGCCAGGTCGACGACGTCGCCCACGCGCACATCGCTCAGCACGACCAGGGCCGTGCGCACGCCGTCGATGAGCTGGCGCTCGAGCTGCTGCTCGCGGCGCATCAGCTCGATGCGCACGCCCTTGAGCCGATCCAGCCGCTGGCCGTCGCGGATCACGGCAGCCTGGTGGATGACGAGCTGCTGATAGGCCGGGTTGAAGCTGATCTGGGGCTCGGACACATCGCGCAGCGTCGAGGTGTCCAGCGCCTCATGCTGCAGATGGACGTAGGTGGCCGTGGCCGACTTGGGTGCGAGCTGCACCTGCACGTCGATCAGCGGTTCGCGGCGCGCCTTGGCGCCGGCGCTGACCGTGGGCCGGGCCTCAGCAGGCGGCAGCGGTTTGACCCAGGCCGGCACGGGGCCGAAGCGGTAGCCGGCGCCGGCGGGCACCACGGGATGGGACGCGTTGGCCTTGGCGGCAGGCTTGGGCGCCGTCTGCGCCGCAGCCCCCAGGGACAGGGCCAGCAACAGCGCTGGCCAGAACTTCCAACTCATCCACGTCCTCCCGGCATACCGCCCGATTGTGCGGGCTGGGAGGGAGCGCACCCTTAGTGAAGCATTTGCTCCACTTCGGCTGCCGGGTCGCCCGTGGCAGCGATCTTGGCGGCAAGGAGTTCCAGGTCGAGGTGCAGATGCTCGATGAGCTCGGGCACCGCCACCTTCAGCGCGTGCACGGGCTCGTCATGGTGCTCGGCAGCGTCGGCCAGCACCTCGGCCACATGCAGCACGGCGGCGATCAGCGAGAAGGGCCGGATCTCCAGCGGCGTGTTGGCGTCCTTGAAGGCCTCCACCATGGCGTGCGGGAAATGCCAGTGCGCCGCCAGCGACGCCGTCACGTCGGCGTGGGTGCAGCCGAAACGGTGCTCCTCCAGCGAGAAGCGGCTGCCCGGCTCGGCGGCATGGGTCTCGACGTCGGCCACCAGATGCGGCTCGTCCAGGGCCATCAGCAGCTGGCCGGTGCGCAGCATCAGGCCGGCGAGGTAGGCGGTGTCAGTCGTGGCGGCGTCGGCGCCCAGCATGCGGGCCAGGATGCGCGCGTAGTTGGCGGTGGCCACGCTGTGGCGCCAGAAGGTGGCGCGGTCGAGGCCCTGCACCTTGGGGAAAGCGCCGCTCAGGCAAGCCGCCATCGCGAGATTGCGCAGCGTCTCCAGGCCCAGCGCGTGGGCGGCATCGACGACGGTGGAGATCTGGTGCGAAGGGCTGTAGTGGGCCGTGTTGGCCAGGCGCAGCACCTTGGCGGTCAGCGCCCCGTCCTTCTCGATCAGCGCCGCGATCTGCGACAGGCCGACGTTGTCGTCGTCAAAGCTCTTCAGCAGCCGCGAGGCCACCTCGGGCATGGTCGGCAGGGCGTTGTGCTTGACGAAGAAACGTTCGGCAGCTGCACTCATCTTTGACCTCCGGGAGCGATGACAGTCGGGCCAGTCTAGGCCTAAGGTTTGGCCCGCGCCACGGACTTCACTTCCCCTAAACGATCAGCAATGCACGGAAGTCGTTGACGTTGGTGAAACTCGGGCCCGGGACGAGCAGATCGCCCAGCGGCGCGAAAAAGCTGGCGCTGTCATGGGCGTCCAGCAGGGCCTGGGGGTTCAGCCCCAGGGCGCGGGCGCGCGCCAGGCTGGTGGGCGTCAGCAGCGCGCCGGCGTGCGGCCCGACGCCGTCGATGCCGTCGGTGTCGGCAGCCAGCGCGAACACGCCGGGCTCGCAATGCAGCGCCAGCGCGCAGCCGAGCAGGAACTCGGTGGCGCGACCGCCCTTGCCCGCCGGGCGGCTGGCATCGACCGTCACCGTCGTCTCGCCGCCGGACAGCAGGACGCAGGGCTTGGCGAAGGGCTCGCCCCGACGCGCCACCGCACGCGCCAGCGCCCCGTGCAGGCCACCGACGATGCGCGACTCGCCTTCGATCTCGTCGCTGAGGATGTGGGCGGCGATGCCCTGCTCCCGGGCCAAGGCGGCGGCCGCTTCCAGGCTCATCTGCGGCGTGGCCAGCATGACGAGTTCGTGGCCGGCCTGGGCGAAGTCACCCGGCTTGGGCGACTCGAAGGCGCCCGACGCGAGGCCGTCCCGGGCAGCGGCTGGCAGCTCGATCCGGTAGCGGCGGCAGATGGCCAGTGCATCGGCGCAGCTCGTCGCATCGGCCACCGTCGGGCCGGAAGCGATGACCGCCGGGTCATCGCCCGGCACATCGCTGATCGCCAGCGCCAGCACCCGCGCCGGCGCACAGGCCGCGGCCAGCCGACCGCCCTTGATGGCGGACAGGTGCTTGCGCACGCAGTTCATCTCGCCGATGGCGGCGCCGCTGTTCAACAGCGCGCGGTTGATGGCCTGCTTGTCGGCCAGCGTCAGGCCAGGCGCGGGCAGGCTCATCAGCGCGGAGCCGCCGCCGGAGATCAGGCAGATGACCAGGTCGTCGGCCGTCAGCCCGCGGGTCAGGGCCAGCATCTTCTCGCTGGCAGTCAGCCCAGCGGCGTCCGGCACCGGATGGGCAGCCTCGACGAGCTCGATGCGCCGCGGCCGCCAGCCACCGGGGATGTGGCCATAGCGCGTAATGACCAAGCCCGACAGCTTGGCGTCGGCCGGCCAGGCAGCCTCCAGCGCCTGCACCATGGCGCCACCGGCCTTGCCGGCCCCGAGCACCAGGGTGCGGCCTTTCGGCGGCGGTGGCAGATGGGCCGCAAGGACGCGCCCCGGCAGCGCCCGCGCGACGGCGACGTCGTAGAGCTGTCGCAGCAGCGCGCGCGGGTCGAGCGTCATGGTTGGAGCGCCCAACGGCCGATCAAGGCGCGCTCTTCTTCCGTCAGCCCGGTCGCGTTGTTCAGCGGCATGGCGCGCTGCACGATGACCTGCTGGTAGATCTGGGCCTTGTGTGCGCTCAAACCCTCGGCCGAGTCCAGCCGCACGCCCTTCTGCGCCACCTCGCCCGTGTGGCACATCGCGCAGCGCTGCGCGACGACGGCCTGCACCTGCTCCAGCGTGACCGGTACCACCGCGGCCGCGGCGGGCTGGGGCCTGGGCGCCATCCAGACGATGAGCCCGGCCAGCAGCGCCAGGGCCAGCGCGACGGCGCCCCAGCTGTTGACACCCTTGTGGCGCTTGACGAAGAAGATGCGGATGGCCACGCCCGCTGCCATCAGCACGCACAGCACGACCCAGTTCTGCGCATGCTGGTGCAGCATGCCGTAGTGGTTGCTGAGCATCGCGATCAGCACCGGCAGGCCGAAATAGGTGTTGTGGACGCTGCGCTGCTTGCCGCGCTGGCCGTGGATGGGGTCGGGCTTCTGGCCGGCGCGCATCTGCACGATGACCTTCTTCTGGCCCGGGATGATCCAGTGCGCGACGTTGGCCGTCATCATGGTCGCTAACGTGGCGCCGACGATCAGGAAGGCCGCACGGCCGGCGAACAGCTGGCAGGCCAGCCAGCTCTCGAAGATGACAAAGGCCACGACGACGGCCATCACGCGGCCGTCATTGCCGATCTGCCCATCCTTGGTGCGACCCAGGGCCTGGCAGGCGATGTCGTAGACGGCCGAGCCGACGACGAGAAAGCCGAGTGCCGCCGCCACCGCCTGCCAGGGCGCGCCCCAGGCATGGACGCGAGCGTCGATCAGCATCTGGCTGGCGTTGCACAGGTAGAGCACGACAAACAGCGCCATGCCGCTCATCCATGTCCAGTAGCTCTCCCAATAGAACCAGTGCAGGTCCTGCGGCAGGTTGCTGGGCGCCACCATGTACTTCTGCGGGTTGTAGAAGCCGCCGCCATGCACGGCCCAGAGCTCACCGTCCACGCCCTTGGCCTTGAGCTCGTCGGACATCGGCTTGACGAGGTGGTTGTCCAGCCAGACGAAGTAGAAGGAAGCGCCAATCCAGGCGATGACGGTGATGACGTGCAGCCAGCGCAGCAGCAGGCTGGCCCAGTCGAGCAGATAGATGTCCAAGTCGCGGTTCTCCACGGCTCCACCACGGCGGGTGCTGTGGAGCCTCCAGGGTCGCGTCCGCAGGCCCCCACTCCTCCCGGCAGGCCCGACACCGCTGCGACAGGCCCGGAGTGTATGCAGGCGCCGTGACCGGCTTCACGTCGGCGCGGCAGCGCGACGGCACGCCGCGGGCTTGGCTCTCACAATCGGCCCATGACCGCCAGCCAGCCCCGCAAGCCCCTGTCCCTCGGGCGGCGCCTGCGCGTGCTGGCCGCCATCGCACTGACCGCGGGCGCTGTCCAGGCCCAGGAGCCGGCCGCCGTGCGCATTGCCACCAATGTCGAGCGCAGCTATTTCCCGCCGGCCGAGGCGCTGCTGCGCAAGGCCTATGCCTCGCTGGGACTGCAGGTCGAGTTCGTGCCCTGGCCGCTGCCGCGCACCCAGGTCGAGTTGCGCGCCGGCCGGGTCGACGCCGTGGCCATGCGCGTGGAGGCCTATTACGAGCAGTCGCCCTTCATGCGCAAGGTCGACGTGCCGCTGCTGAACCTGCATGTCTATGCCTTTGCGCGGGCGCTCTGCCCCGCCGCACTGGCGCCCGAGGAGCTGGCCAGGCGCCGCATCAGCTATCAGCGCGGCATGGTCGCCGCCGAGGTGCTGATCCCCGAAGCCGCGCGCGTGCCGGCCAACACGCCGAGCGACGCCTTCCTCAACCTCACTTCGGGCCAGGCCGATTACGCCCTGGTGCTGACGACGCCCTGGATGGCCGAGATGCCCGTGGACACGCGCCAGGGGTCGGTCTGCCGCGTGCCCACCCCGCTGAGCCGCACCACCCTCTTCCACGGCGTGCACGAGTCCCATGCCGCCTGGGTGGCGCCGCTGGAGCAGGCCCTGCGCGCCATGCGCGAGCGCGGCGAGATCCAGCAGGCCTGGACGGCCTATGAGCGCGAGATCGACGCGCAGAACAGCCGCTTTCAGGCCCAGCCCGGGCGCAGCCTCACGCTGACGCCGGCGGCGCCGGCATCAGCGCCCGCACGGCTGCAGCCTTGATGGTCAGCTCTTCTTGAAGCCGACGTAGGCCACGCCGATCACCGCGCCGCCGGCGTCAAGGATAGGGGCGTAGCAGGCGTCGAAGGGCTGGCCGAGCACCTCGACTTCGCCGCTGAAGGGCCGGCCCCGGCTGACCAGCTCATAGGCCTTGGCCCGCGCCAGCGGTGTGCCGACGCCACGCGTGCCTTCAGGCGTCAGCACATTGGTGCTCACGCGCACGAACTCGTCGCCCGACTTCACGAACAGCGTCGCCGTGGCGCCGGTCTTGCGCTTGATGTCGTCCACCAGCTGGTAGTCGTTGTTCAGCTTGCGCGAGCCGAAGTACAGGCCTGGCGCCTGGCCGGCGCCACAACGCTCGCTGCCCTGCACCCGCGGCGTGCCGAGCTGGGCCAGGCGCGCCTGCATGTCGGCCATCAGGGCCTGGGGGTTGCCGGCCGCATGGAGGCGGAAGAAGGCGACCGCGCCGACGAGCTGCCGCGCCCGCTCGCGCAGGCTCTCGGCTGCGGCGGCGCTCTGCTCCACGAGGGCGGCGTTCTGCTGCGTGCTGCGGTCCATCTCGGCGATGGACTCGCTCACCTCGCTCACGTGGGTGGCCTGCACGGCACCCGCGGCGCTGATCTCGTTGACGATGCGGTCGACCTTCTGGATGGCGTCCACCACCTGCTGCATGGTCTCGCCCGCACCGTCGACCTGGCGCGAGCCCTGCTGCACCTGCTCGCCGCTGTCGGAGATGAGCTGCTTGATCTCCTTGGCGGCGTTGGCGCTGCGCTGCGCCAGGCCGCGCACCTCGCCGGCCACGACGGCGAAGCCGCGGCCCTGCTCGCCCGCACGGGCCGCCTCCACCGCCGCGTTGAGGGCCAGGATGTTGGTCTGGAAGGCGATGCTGTCGATGACGCCGATGATTTCGGAGATGCGGGCCGAGCTGTGGCTGATGCCCCGCATGGTGTCCACCACGCCGCCCACCACCGTGCCGCCGCGCACGGCCACGCCGCTCGCGCTGGTGGCGACGCTGCTGGCATCACGCGCATGGTCGGCGCTGAGCAGCGCTTGCTGGCGCAGCGTGTCCATCGCGCCGGCGGTGCGCTGCAGGGCGGCGGCCTGCAGCTCGGTGCGGTGGGAGAGGTCGGTGTTGCCGGTGGCGATCTCGGCGCTGGCCAGGGCCACGCTCTCGGCGCCTTCGCGCACCTGGCCGACGACGGTGATCAACCGCTGCTGCATCTGCGCCAGGCCCGCCATCAGGCTGGCCTCGTCGTCGGGCCTGACGGGCACGTGATGGGTCAGGTCGCCCTGGGCGACGTATTGCAATTGCTGCGCCACCACGCGCGGCTCGGCGCCCAGCTCGCGCACCAGCACCCGCGACAGCAGCACGGCCAGCGCCACGGTCGACAGCACGCTGGCGGCCAGCAGGCTCAGGATGAGCACCGGCCCCAGCGCATACAGCGCCGCCGCCGCGAGCCCCACGCTCAGCACGGTCAACCAGGCAAAGGCCAGTGCCAGCTTGTGCGTGGTGGACAGCCCACCCGGTGAGGAAGCCGCGGCCCCGCGCTCCGCGTTCAATCCCATATCGATCCATCCTGTTTGTTCATGGCAGGGCCAGTATCTGGGCCAAGGTCGAAACGGCGATGACCGCCGGCTGTTTGCCCGCCACGCCGGGAACGCCGATGGGGCAGACGACATGGCCGAGGTCGTCCGGCGTGAAGCCACGCGTCTCCAGGCGCTGGCGGAAGCTCGCCCACTTGGTGCGGCTGCCGATCATGCCGATGAAGGGCAGATCGCCCCGCTCGCGGCGACGCTTCAGGCAGGCGGCGACGATGTCGAAGTCTTCGGCATGGTTGTGGCTCATGATGAGGACGGCCGAGCCGGGAGCCAGGTCGTCGACGGCATCGGCCGCGGGGTCGCAGACCTCCTGGCGCCAGCCGCGCTCGGGCGGCTGAGCGGGAAACTGGTTCTCGCGGCTGTCTATCCAGTGCAGGGCCAGCGGCAGGTCGCGGGCGATGTGGGCGATGGCCAGGCCGACGTGGCCGGCACCGAACAGGGCCAGCGGCCGCAGCGGCGGCTGGGGCAGGCGAGCGGCCAGGTCTTCACCCGCCGCGACGCGCTCGAAGGCCAGCCAGACGACGCCGCCACAGCATTGGCCCAGGCTGGGGCCGAGGGGGTAACGCACCTCGGCCTCCAGGTCGTCGCCGCTCAGCGCCCGGCGGGCGCGGGCGATGGCGTCGAATTCCAGATGGCCGCCGCCCACCGTGCCGGTGATGCCGTCCGGCGTCACCGCCATCCAGGCGCCCACCTCGCGCGGCACGCTGCCGGTGCTGCGGGCCACGCTGACAAGGATGCAGGCCGCTTCAACCACGCCCGCCCCTTCTCTTCATGCGCAGCCGCTTGAAGCGCAGGAACACACCCAGGCCCAGGGCGGCCAGGGCGCCGCCCAGCAGGAACTTGCCCATGGCGACGGCGAAGCCGGCACTCCCCCAGACGCCCAGGTTGGCCAGCCCTTCGACAACGATCAGGGCGCCGTCGCCGAGGCTTTCACCCCGGTTGGCACGCTTTGGCGGGGTTTCAGCTGCCACGGTAGGTCGAGTAAGCCCACGGCGAGGCCAGCAGCGGCACGTGGTAATGCGAGTTCTCGTCGGCGATGCCGAAATCCAGCGGCACCTCGTCCAGGAAGGCCGGCTCGGGCAGCTTCTCGCCGCGAGCGCGGAAATAGGCCGCCACCTCGAAGACGAGGCGGTAGCGCCCGGCCGTGAAGGTCGCGCCATCCAGCAGCGGGCCGTCGGCCCGGCCGTCGGCGTTCAGATGCAGGCTGCGCAGCCATTTGGGGCCTTCCGCGTCGAAGCGGTAAAGGCGCACCGCCATGCCCGCGGCGGGGCAGCCATTGGCGGTATCCAGCACATGTGTTGTCAGCTTGCCCATCAAATCTCCTGAGATGGGGCAAAGTTTAGGGATGAACGCACCCCGTCAACCCCGTTACCCCCGCGATCTGATCGGTTACGGCGAAAACCCGCCCCAGGCCCAGTGGCCGGGGGGCGCCCGGGTGGCCGTGCAGTTCGTGCTGAACTACGAGGAGGGCGGCGAGAACTCGGTGCTGCACGGCGACGCCGGCAGCGAACAGTTCCTGTCGGAGATGTTCAACCCGCCCAGCTACCCGGCCCGCCACCTGAGCATGGAGGGCATCTACGAATACGGCTCGCGCGTCGGCGTGTGGCGGCTCTTGAAGGAATTCGAGCAGCGCGCCTTGCCCCTGACCGTCTTTGGCGTCGGCATGGCGCTGGAGCGCTCGCCCGAAGTGACCCAGGCCTTTGTCGAGCTGAACCATGAGATCGCGTCACACGGCTGGCGCTGGATCCACTACCAGACCATGGAAGAGGACACCGAGCGCGCCCACCTGGCCCAGGCCATGGCTTCGCTGAAGCGCCTGACCCTGGGCCGCGACCCGCATGGCCTGGGCTGGTACACCGGCCGCGACAGCCCCAACACCCGCCGCCTGGTGGCCGACTTCGGCGGCTTCGAGTACGACAGCGACTATTACGGCGACGACCTGCCCTTCTGGCTGCAGGTGCGCAAGACCAATGGCGAGCTGGCGCCGCATCTCGTCGTGCCCTATACGCTCGACTGCAACGACATGCGCTTCGCCCTGCCCCAGGGCTTCAGCCATGGCGAACCCTTCTTCGAATACCTGAAGGACAGCTTCGACGTGCTGTATGCCGAAGGCGCCGACAGCCCGAAGATGATGAGCATCGGCATGCACTGCCGCCTGCTCGGCCGCCCGGGCCGCATGCGCGCACTGCAGAAGTTCCTGGACCATATCGAGGCGCATGACCGCGTCTGGGTCTGCCGGCGGCTGGATATTGCAAGGCACTGGAAAACCACCCACCCGTTCGACACTCGCACGGCCTTTGTCTGGGAATGATGAAACTCGACGACCTCAACAACGCCAGCGCCGCGGACTTTGTCGCACTGCTGGACGGCACCTACGAACACTCGCCCTGGATTGCCGAGCGTGCTGGGGCGGCCCGGCCCTTCAAAACCCTCGCCGCGCTGAAGGTCGCTCTGGCTCGCGTGGTGCGCGAGGCCACGGTCGACGCGCAGCTCGGCCTGATCCGTGCCCACCCCGAGCTGGCCGGCAAGGCGGCCGTCGCCGGCGAGCTGACGGCCGAGTCGACGAACGAACAACAGAAGGCCGGGCTGACCGCCTGCACGCCGGAGGAGTTCGCGAAGCTGCAGAAGCTCAACGCCGACTACAACACGCGCTTCGGCTTTCCCTTCATCCTGGCCGTGCGCGGGCCGCGCGGCACGGGCTTCACACGCGCCGAGATCATCGCGACCTTCGAGCGCCGGCTGCGCGCCCACCCAGATGTGGAGCGCGCCGAATGCCTGCGCCAGATCCATCGCATCGCCGAGATCCGGTTGAACGACAAGTTCGGTGCCAAACCCGCGCTGGGCGAGCAGCTCTGGGATTGGGCGGCCGCACTGGCCGCGCACAGCGACACCGAGGACTTCCTTACCTGCACCTATGCCACGCCCGCGCACACGGCCGTCGCCGAGCAGCTGATGGTCTGGATGCGCGACTGCGGCTTCGATGAGGTCGGCCGCGATGCGGTGGGCAATGTCGTGGGCGTCTACAAGGGCACGAGCGACGACAAGCGCCTGCTGACCGGCAGCCACTACGACACCGTGCGCCGCGCCGGCCGCTTCGACGGGCGGCTCGGCATCTTCGTGCCCATGCTGGTGGTGCGCGAGTTGCACCGCCAAGGCAAGCGCCTGCCCTTTGGCCTGGAAGTCGTCGGCTTCTCCGAGGAAGAGGGCCAGCGCTACCCGGCGGACTTCCTTGGCTCGAGCGCGCTGATCGGCGCTTTCCAGGCAAGCTGGCTGGACCAGACCGACGCTGCGGGCATCACGCTGCGCGATGCCATGCAGGCCGCCGGCCTGTCCGGCACGATGCAGAGCATCGACACCGCAACGCGCGACGCGTCACGCTATCTCGGCTTTGTCGAGGTCCATATCGAGCAAGGCCCGGTGCTGGACAGCCTGGACCTGCCGCTGGGCATCGTCACCAGCATCAACGGCAGCCGCCGCTACACCGGCGAGATCGTCGGCCTGGCCAGCCATGCTGGCACCACCCCCATGGGCCAGCGCCGCGATGCGGCGGCCGGTGTGGCCGAGCTGATCCTGTTCACGGAACAACGCGCAGCCGCCGTGCCCGACGTGGTCGGTACCGTCGGCATGCTGGAAGTGCCGTCGGGCTCCATCAACGTCATCCCCGGCCGCTGCCGCTTCAGCTTGGACCTGCGCGCCACCACCGACACGGCTCGCGACGCGCTGGACGCCGATGTGCGTGCCAAGCTCGACGAGATCTGCCAGCGCCGCGGCCTGAGCTTCACGCTGCAGCCGACACTGGCCGCCAACGCCGCGCCCAGCGACGCCGCCTGGCAGTCACGCTGGGAGAACGCCGTCACCGAGCTGGGCCTGCCCCTGCACCGCCTGCCCTCCGGCGCCGGCCATGACGCGATGAAGCTGCACGAGCTGCTGCCGCAGGCCATGCTGTTCGTACGCGGCGGCAATGGCGGCATCAGCCACAACCCGCTGGAGTCGGTGACGGTGGATGACGCGGATTTGAGCGTTCAGGCCTTCGCGCGCCTGCTGGACGCCCTGGCTTGCCCATGACCGATGCGAGCTCGCCGCCGCTGGTCAGCGCCATGCGGGGCCGGCTTTGGCTGGCTGGCGGTTTGGCCGCACTCACCGCAGCGGCGTCTTGGACGCCATCACTCATGGCACGGGCCGTCGGTGTCGAGCCTGTCATCATCACGATGGCCGGCACGCTGCTCGGTTGCCTGGTCCTGCTGCTGGCGGTCGTCTCGCTTCGCTGCCCCAGTTGCGGCATGAGCCTGTGCTGGCACGCCATCTCCAAGCATTCCGTCGGCCAGTGGTTGAACTGGTTGCTCGACGTCCAAGAGTGCCCCACCTGTCACTACCGTATCGACGACGCCTCGGTCGGCTCTCGCTCCTCCTCGGATCCCTCGCCATGAACAGCATCGACACCTGGCTCGCTTCTCATTTCGACGACGAAGTCCGCTTCCTCCAAGCCCTCGTTCGCATCCCCACCGACACGCCGCCCGGCAACAACGCGCCGCACGCGGACCGCACCGCCGAGTTGTTGACCGAACTCGGCTTCGAGGTCGAGAAGCACGCCGTGCCGGCTGCCGACGTGCAGGCCGCGGGCATGCAGTCCATCACCAACCTGATCGTGCGCCACCGCTTCAGTGAAGACGGCCCGACGATTGCGCTGAACGCCCATGGCGACGTGGTGCCGCCCGGCGAAGGCTGGACGCATGGCCCCTACTCGGCCGATGTCGCCGACGGCAAGCTCTACGGCCGCGCGTCGGCTGTCAGCAAGAGCGATTTCGCCACCTACACCTTCGCACTGCTGGCCCTGAAGAATTCAGGGCTGAAGCTGAAGGGCGCCGTCGAACTGCATTTCACCTACGACGAGGAATTCGGCGGTGAGCTCGGCCCCGGCTGGCTGCTGGCGCAAGGCCTCACCAAGCCCGACTACCTGATCGCCGCCGGCTTCAGCTACCAGGTCGTCACGGCCCACAACGGCTGCCTGCAGATGGAGGTGACCCTGCACGGCCTGGCCTCGCATGCGGCCTATCCGAGCACCGGCATCGACGCGCTGCAGGCCGCCAACAAGCTCCTGACGGCGCTGTACGCCCACAACGACGTGCTGAAGATGCGCCGCTCCGAGGTGGCCGGCATCACCCATCCCTATCTGAACGTCGGCCGCATCGAGGGCGGCAGCAACACCAATGTCGTGCCCGGCAAGGTCGTCATCAAGCTGGACCGCCGCATGATTCCCGAGGAGGACCCGGCGGCCGTCGAGGCCGAGGTGCGCACACTGATCGAGAACGCGGTGGCCCAGAGCCCTGGCATCAAGCTCGACATCAAGCGCCTGCTGCTCGCCAACTCCATGAAGCCCCTGCCCGGCGCCGCACCTCTCGTCGCCGCGCTGCAGCAAGCTGGCGAGGCCGTGTTTGGCGAGCCCATCCCGACCTCGGGCACGCCGCTGTACACCGACGTGCGCCTCTACACCGCCCACGGCATCCCGGCCGCCATCTACGGCGCCGGGCCGCGCACGGTGCTGGAGAGCAATGCCAAGYGGGCCGACGAGCATCTGGTGCTCGACGATCTCAAGCGCGCCACACAGGTGGTGGCGCGGACGCTCGCGGCGCTGATGACGGTGTAGTATCTATTCAGTATCTATTCACGAGCCAGCGATGAATTTCGGGCCCGACCATCACCGTGCGCTCGGTGCCTTGGCGGCGCGGGGGCCGTTGACCTCGGCCGATTTGCAGCAAATCACCCAGAGAAGTCAGGCCGGCGTGTCGCGGTTGTTGGCAGACTTGGGCGGGCAGGTGGCCCCTTTCGGGCGGGCCCGCGCCACCCGTTATGGGCTGCTGAAATCAATTCACGGATCGAGCGGCCAGCAGCCGCTCTTCATCACGATGGCCGACGGCCGCATGGAGCGCATCGGCAACGTCACGTTGATGGCGCCCGAGGTGTTGCACGTCGGTGGCCCGGGAGCGGGCCTGAGCGCGAACGGAGAGCTGCCCTGGCTGCTTGCGCCGCTGCTCGCACAGGGGTTTCTCGGCCGGCTGCTCGCGCAGCGGCTGGCGGCACCCGGCATCGCACCCGATCCGGCCGGCTGGCGGCTGGAAACACAGCTCTTCGCCGCGCTGCATCTGCACGACGGGCCCGGCGCGCTGACGCTGGGCGAACCGGCGCACGAAGCTCCCGTCAGCCTGCCGGCCGACGCGCAAGGCGAGGCCGCGGCGTTTGACGCACTGGCGGCCGACGTCGCACGCACGCTGCCGGCGGGCTCGTCGGCAGGCGGCGAGCAGCCCAAATTCCTTGCACATGGCAGCCAGGGTGAGGCGCTGCTCGTGAAGTTCACGCCCCCGCGCGGCACACCCTTTGGCGAACGCTGGCATGACCTGCTGCATGCAGAACACCTGGCGCTGCAGGTGTTGGCCGAGCACGGCGTCCCCGTGGCCGCGAGCCGCGTGGTGTGCAGCGCCGCGCGCAGCTATTTCGTCAGCACCCGTTTTGACCGACTGGGGCCTCGCGGCCGGCGGCACGTGGTGGCTATCGGCGGCGCGCATGCCGGTTTCGTTTCGGATGCTTACTGGAGCTGGCCACGCACCGCCGAGGCACTGGCCCGGCAGCGGCGTCTGCCAGCGCTGGATACCGCGCAGATCCAGGCACTTTGGCATTTCGGCCGCCTGATCGGCAACACCGACATGCACGCCGGCAACCTGTCGCTGTGGGCCGAGGGCCAAAGCCTGGCGCAGATGCTGCGCGGCCGCTTCACGTTGGCGCCGGTGTACGACATGCTGCCGATGCGGTGGCGACCCGATGCCACGCTGGGCGGTGCGCCGGACTACGCGCCCTTTGAGCCAGACGCGCTGGCGCTGGATAGCGGCGCGCGCGTGCCGGCACGGGCTTTCTGGAACGCACTCGCCCGCTCCGGCGACGTGAGTCGTGGCCTGCGTGACGTGGCCGGCGAGATGGCCGGGCGCCTCTCCTAGAATCCTCCCAAGATGGCCCAGCTCCCGATCACGACCCGCACCGCCCGCCGCTCGGCGTGGTGGTTGGTGGCGGTGTTCCTGCTGGGCGTGCTGGCGCCAGGCATCAGCGCGGCGCTGGCGCATGCGCGCGGTGATTTCTCGGCCTGGCAGGACATCTGCCGTGCGCCGACGTCCAACGCCAATGCCGCCAAGCCCAAGCCCATCGAAGCGGCGCTGGACCTGCTGGCCCACGGCCATTGCCCGGCCTGCCATTTGGGCGTCGCCGACCTCATCGAGCCTCCTGCGGCACCCGAGCTGCAGTTGCGCGACGACCTGGTGCTGGAAGCCCCGGAGCGCTTCTGGACCGCCCCCGTCACCGCCCACGCCTGGCGACCCGCCAGCGCACGCGCCCCACCCGGGCTGATCTGAGTCCTCTGTCGCCGCGGCCCGTGCAGGCCCGGCGTTTTGCCGTCGTCCGCCCCCCCGGCGATGGCCGACCCAGATCCAGCCCTTCCATGAAACCCTCCTCCCTTGCGCGCGCGGCTGCCGCCTGCGCCGCCCTGTCCGTCTGGCCCCTCGCCCAGGCCTGCGACGAATGCGACTGCGACGACGCGACGCTGTCCGCACAGACCACCGCCGCCGACACGCCCACGCCCCGCAACAAGCTCACCCTGGTGCGCGTGCAAGGCGCCGCGCCCAGTTCCCTGCCCACCAACATCCCCACCACCCGCGAGACCGTCACGCGCGAAGACATTGAGCGCAGCGTCAACGCCACCGATGCCGAGGACGCGCTGAAGTACCTGCCCAGCCTGCTGGTGCGCAAGCGCTATATCGGCGACTACAACCACGCCATCCTCTCGAGCCGCGCCTCAGGCACCGGCAACAGCGCGCGCTCGGCCGTCTATGCCGATGGCATGCTGCTGTCCAACTACCTGGGCAATGGCGTCGGTGGCCTGAGCTTCCCGCCGCGCTGGGGGCTGGTCACGCCCGAGGAGATCGAACGCGTCGACGTCATGTACGGCCCCTTCTCGGCGGCCTATCCGGGCAACTCCGCCGGTGTCGTCGTCGACTACGTGACGCGCATGCCGACGAAGTTCGAGGCCCACGCCAAGGTCGGCTACGTCGTCCAGCCCTTCGATCTTTACGGCACGAAGGCCACCTACCGCGCCTGGCAGGCCAGTACTTCGCTGGGCGACCGTGCCGGTGATTTCAGCTGGTGGCTCAACGTCAACCACACCGACAGCGACGGCCAGCCGCTGACCTTTGCCAACCGGCTGGCCAGCACGGGCGCTGCCGTCACCAACGGCACGCCGGTCACCGGTGCCGTGCTCATGCCCAACAGCAATGGCCAGCCCTGGTATCTGCTGGGCTCGGCAACGACCTACAGCACGCGCCAGGATCATTTCAAGCTCAAGCTGGCCTATGACCTCAGCCCGACGCTGCGCGCCAGCTATGCGATGGGCACCTGGCGCAACGACTCGGACGGCAATGCCGAGAGCTGGCTGCGCGACGCCAACGGCAAGCCGGTCTACAGCGGCGCCATCGTCATCGACGGCAAGCAGTTCGCCGCGCTGACAGGCGGCGACTTCGCCCTCACGCGCGAGCGGCTGCTGCACCTCATGCACGGTGTCTCGGTGAAAAGCCACACCGGCGGTGAATGGGACTGGGAGCTTGCCGCCAGCCTTTACGACTACCGCCAGGACGACAAGCGCCAGAACGCCGCCGGCAACCCTCAGCCCGGCGCCTGGACCGGTGGCGCCGGCACGCTGGCGGACGGCAGCGGCACCGGCTGGCACACGCTGGCGCTCAAGGGCATCTGGCGCCCGGCCGGCAGCGGTCATGTCGTGGACCTGGGCCTGCAGCAGGACAGCTACCAATTGCGCTATCTGACGTCCAGCATCGCCGGCAACTACCTCGTCGACGCGCCAGGCGCTCTCGCCGCCAATGTGCGGGGCGACACGCGCCTGCAGGCCGCCTATGCCCAGGACGCCTGGCTGATCAGCGAGGACTGGAAGGCGGTGCTGGGCCTGCGCGCCGAGTCCTGGCAGGCCCGCAACGGCCGCACGGATTTCTCGGCCACGGCTGGCCAGGACTACGCCGCCCGACGCGAGAACTTCCTGTCGCCCAAGGCCGCCCTGTCCTGGCAGGCCACGGCCGACAGCGTGCTCAAGGCCTCCATCGGCCGCGCGGTGCGCATGCCCACCGTCGCCGAGCTCTATGGCGCCACGTCGACGGCGAACTCGCAATACATCAACGACCCGAATCTCCGGCCCGAGAAGTCCTGGACGGCCGAGCTGAGCGCGGAACAGGCCTGGGGGCCGCTGCAGTCCCGCCTGACGCTGTTCGCCGAGACGACGCGCGATTCGCTGTACTCGCAGACGCTCCTCGACCCCGTGGCCAACCGGAACATCAGCCGCGTGCAGAACATAGACCGCATCGCCACGACCGGCCTGGAGGCCACGCTGGCCGCCACCGACTGGCTCGTGAAGGGGCTCGACCTGTCGGCCAGCGCGACCTACACGGACTCCAGGATCAAGGCCAACGCCGGCTTCGTCACGACGCCGGGCGACACCCTCGGCCGTCGGCAGCCCAACATCCCGCGTTGGCGCGCCACGGCCCTGGCCGGCTACCGCTTCGACGCGCATTGGAGCGCCAGCCTCGCCGCCCGCTACAGCGGCCGCCAGTACCGCACGCTGAACAATGCCGACGTCAACGGCTTCGCCTACATGGGCGTCAGCAGCTTCGCGACGGCCGATGTGCGCCTGCTCTGGAAGATCGACCGCCAGTGGACAGCCGCCTTCGGCATCGACAACCTGAACAACGACAAGTACTGGAACTTCCACCCCTACCCGCAACGCAGCTATTCGGCTGAGCTGAAATTCGACCTATGAAGACCACCCTCACCGCTTCCCTGCTCGCCCTCACGGGTGCCGCCCAGGCCCACATCGCGCTGGACCAGTCCGAAGCCGCTGCCGGCAGCAGCTACCGCGCCGTCTTCAAGGTCGGCCATGGCTGCGAGGGCGGCGCGGCGACGAAGGAGATCGTCGTCACCCTGCCCGAAGGACTGGGCAGCGCCAAGCCCATGCCCAAACCGGGCTGGACGCTGGCGACCAAACGCCGCCCGCTGAAGACGCCCTACGACAGCCATGGCAAACCCGTCACCGACGAACTGGCCGAGGTGCGCTGGACGGCCAACGGCGAGGCCAACTACCTGCCGGACGCCTGGTACGACGAGTTCATCCTGCGCGCCTCGCTGCCCACCGAGCCGGGCGAACTGGCCTTCGCCGTGCGCCAGGTCTGCACCCAGGGCGAATGGAACTGGGCGGAGCTGCCCAGCGCCGCCAACCCCAAGCCGCGCGCACCGGCCGTACGCCTGAAGGTGACCCCGGCTCGGGCGGAAGCTCACGTTCACTGAAGCGGAAAAAAGCCGGGCTGACCCCGGCTGATCGCGGCTTTGTTCGCAGGCTGCTGCGCCGATGATTCAGCCCGTCACCAGTGCATGGCCCCCGGCAACGTTGCGGCCCCTGGCGAGGCGGACAAACGCGAACCGCCCGCGACCATGAAAGCACGAGATCCGGGCCACGCCCGCGTCACCGCCTGCCGGTGTCGCTTCAGGCAGGCCGCCTGCGCTGATGAACGCCGCAGCCCCACGCACCCATCCGGGTGTGTCCCGGGCGGCGTGAGGCGCTCTTGCGCCCCGACTGGCTCCGGCCAGGCGGGGCTTTCCTTTTTGGATCAACGCATTGCGACGATGCCGCCCTCGGCGGCCGGCGCGAGCAGCAACAGGCCGGCCTCGCTGCGGTCGCCGCTGCGCACCTGCACGTCCACCAGGCAGGTCGGGCCCACGCTGGTGGCGCGCAGCAACTGTGTCTTGCGCGGCTGCGGCGAGCGGCCCAGCCTGTCGAGCAGCTCGCGGTAGACCGCCTGCCGGCCGGCCTCGCTGGCGGCACCCAGGCTGCCGTCCAGCGTGAACTGGGCCGTCAGGCCCCAGGCGTCGCTGGCATTCCAGCGGGCATCGAAATCATCCAGCCGGCGCTGCAGCGCGGCCTTGTCTTCACAGGTCGAAGCCGCGGCATGGGCTTCGGCGGGCAGGGTCAGCACACCGGCGGCTACCAAGCCCAGGGCGGTGACGAGGGCCCAGCCCAGGCCGAGCGGGGCGGAGGAATCAGAACGCTTCATGGAGGTCTCCTGAAAAAAGACGGGGGTCAGTGGGACAGCGGTGCCAAAGGTTCGGGCACCTGGTTGCGGATGGGAGGCAGGCTCTGCAGATAGGCGAACACAGCCTTGAGGTCGTCGTCCGTCATCTGGCTGTAGACGGGGATGGGCATCGGCGGCAGCACCGGCCGGCCGCGGCCGAGGTGGCGGCCGGTGCGGATGGTCTGCATGAAGTCGTTCTCGCTCCAGCGGCCCAGGCCGGTCTGCATGTCTGGCGTCAGGTTGGCCGTGAAGCTGACGCCCCAGGGCCCCGAGAAGGCCGTGGCCGTCGCGGCGGTGACGACCATCCACGGGCCCGGCGGCGCGGCGACGGGTGCGGTGATGACGAGCTGCTGCGGGTGGCCCGACAGATGCCGCGCCGCGTCGGGCTCGGGGCCGTTGGCGCCCATCTTCAGCGGCGTGTGGCAGTCCGCGCAGCCGCTGGTGTTGACGAGGTAGCGGCCACGTTCGATGCGATCGGTGGCTTGCGCGCTGCCGGCCAGCAGGATGAGCAGGGGGATCAAGGCTTTCATGGGCGGTTTTCCTGGTTGAGCGGGTTGAAGTGATGGGCCAGCAAAGCCAGGCCCTGGGCGTCGATCTCGCGGGTGCCGAGGGGCGGCATCTGCTGGTAGGGGTTGCGGCTGCCGGCGCGACGCATGACCTTGGCCGCGTCCACGAGCGCGGGCGGCTGGCCCACGTCCAGCGCCAGGCGCAGCGGCACCGGCACGCCGCCGTCGAAATGGCAATGCCCGCAGTTGCCGTGCAGATAGCCGCGGGCGGCGCGCTCGGCCAGGTCTGTGGCGACGAAGTCCGGGGCCTGTGTGACCCAGGCCGCAGGCGCGTTCTTCAGCAGGCCGGTGCGCACCAGGGCCGGCACGGCGGGCCCGAGCTGCAGGGCGGCGAAGCCCAGCACCGGGCTGCGCGCACCGGCATGGCAGGCGATGCAGTCGCCGACCGAAGGAATCACATAGGACCGGCCTCCGCCCGTGCCAGGCAGATCCAGCACCTGACCGCGGGCCGGCGCACGCACGGCGTCGGCGCCATTCCAGACATAGCTGGCGAACTCCCAGCGGCCGTCCTGGCCGAGCCGCAGATGGCGCGTTTCCACGGCCACGCCGTCGACGCTGAACTCCTTCCACAGCCGCGTGCCCGCCGGGAAGCGCCAGGCGTCCGGCTGGCTCGCGTCCACCTGGGCGCCGGGCGGCAGCGCGATCCAGCGCCGCTTGCTCGCGCCGTCGGACCACAGCGCAAAGCGCGGCTCGAAGCTGCGCACACCGGCCTCACCCAGGCCGGTCTGGCTGAGGCGCTCGGGCAGCTCGGCACGCGCCACCAAGGCGGCGGTGCCGAGCAGGAGAACGAGGGCGAGGGAGTGCATGGACCGGCACTGTGCCGAGCGGGCCTGGCCCTGCCATCGCCACTAAGAGCCATACGGCGGGCCATCGCCATCAGCCATCGCGCATGGCCCTTCGGAGCGATGGCAGGCGCGGCCCCGGCCGGAACACTGGCGGCCATCCGGTTCACCTTCGCACCGGCCTCAAGGAATCCCATGACCCCCACCGCCCCGCGCCTGGACCTGTATGCCCACATCCACAAGGCCCTGCGCCTCTTCATGAGCGACACGCTGCAGCAGCTCGGCCGCCTCGACGTCGACGACCCGCTGGACCTGGCCACCAGCCTGGCCCAGCTGGACACGCTGCTGGAGGCCGCCAGGCAGCATGTCGAGCGCGAGAACGAGTTCGTCCACCCCGCCATCGAGGCCCGCCGCGCCGGCGCCAGTGCGGCCATCGAGGTCGAGCACGACGAGCATCTGGACGCCATCGCCGGCCTGCGCGCCGAGTCGGCCGCGCTGCGCGCCATGCCCACGCCCGGCGCGGCCCAGCGCCTGTACCGCCGCTTCGCGGCCTTCGTGGCCCACAACTTCGAGCACATGGGCGTGGAGGAGAGCCGCCACAACCAGGCGCTGTGGGCGGCCTACACGGATGCGGAACTGCTGGACATTCACCACCGCATCCTCGCCAGCATCGGCCCGCGCGAGATGAGCGAGACGCTGCGCTGGATGATCCCGGCGCTGACGCCCGCCGAGCGCGCCCTGGTCGTCGGCGGCCTGCCGCCCCAGGTCCAGGGGCCGGTGCTGGCCGCCGCCCGGTCGCTGCTCAACGACACGGCCTGGGCCAAGCTGTGCCGGGCCCTGGGTCAGCCGAGCGCGCCGGGCCTCGTCGAGGCATGACGCTGGTGGTTCCACCATGCGGCCGCTTCGCCGCGTGAGTTCAGGCCCAGCTTGTCGAGGATGTTGGCCACATGCCGCTTGACGGTGTGGGGGCTCAGGTCCAGCGCGCGGGCGATGTGCTTGTTGCTGGCACCGGCGGCGATCTGGGCGATGACCTCGGCCTCGCGCTGGGACAGGCGGTCGTCCACCGGCGCTGCCGCCGTTTCGACAACAACCAGCGTGGCCGGCCGAACGGCATCTGCCCAGCCGCGCAGGCGAGCGACATCGGCTGCCTCCAGCAGATCGCCCCAGTCCTGCGCCGCCATCTGCAGCAGGCGCGGCACGGCCCACATCAGGCCGCCCGGCTCGCGCCTGGCCAGCGCTGGCGCCAGGGCCTGGGCAGCGCCGGTGCGGTCGCCGGCCTCCAGCAGGGCCGCCGCCAGGCGCACGCGGGCCTCGGCGAGCTGGCCCAGCAGGTCGCCGCTCTCGCCGTCGGCCAGGAAAGCGCGCCAGGCGGCGATGGCCTCGTCACGCCGGCCCTCCAACGCCGCGAGCTGGGCCTGCAGGCCCAGCAGCGGCCGGGGCCGGTGCGGCATGACGAGGTCGGGCAGGTCGGCGCCGATGCGCACCAGCCGCTCCAGGCCCTCGACGAGGGCCTCGCGGTTGCCGCTGGCCGCCGCCATGCGCGACATGAAGAAGCTGGCATGCCAGCCGCCCCAGGCGCCATAACCCGGCACATGCTCGGCCAGGCGCAGCCGCATCAGCGCCAGGGCCTCGTCGTGGCGACCGGCAATCAGGTCCTGCATGGCGTGCAGGGCCTGGCCATGGTTGCGCGCGATGACGATGCGGCCAAACCAGGCCGCGTCGGCCTCGGCGCGCGCCAGCAGCTGGCCGGACTCGGCCAGCCGCCCCTGCCAGAACAGATTCCAGGCCTGGGCCATGTGGGCATTGACGCCGAAGGGCAGCGGCCGGTCGCCCATCACCTGCATGGCACCGCGATACCAGCGGTCGGCCACGGAGGCCATGCCGACGCAGCTGATCTGGCGCGGCGGCGGCGAGCCGGTGTACCAGGCCTCCAGCGAGGTGGTCTGCTCCAGCTCGGACACCAGGGCGTCGAACAACGGCGCGACGGCGTCGAAGCGGCAGCTCTCGAGCGCATGCCAGGCCCGGCCCAGCAGCGTCAGGCGCCGCAGTTCGCCACTCAGTGCAAAGGGGTCGAGGTCGCGCAGCAGCGCCTCGGCCTCGTTGAGCCGGCCCTGGGCGATCAGCAGGATGCTGCGGTGGGCGCGGGAGGCGCGCAGCCCGGCTTCATCGCCGCGCGCGTCGAACAGCGCCTCGGCGCGGCTCAGATGCCACTCGGCCTGCTGGGCCTCCCACAGCACCCACAGGGCCAGCGCCTTGACGCGGTGCAGTTCGGGGTTGGACTCGGCGAAGGCGGCGTCGAAATGGCGGGTCAGGTCCAGCAGGCCCTGGGCACCGAGCTGGTTCATCAGCAGCGCGCCGTCACCCAGCAGCAGCTCGGCGGCGCGCTCGGGGCGGCCGGCGGCCAGCAGCAAGCCCTGGCGGCGCAAGGCGTCCGTCTCCAGCACCGCGGCGCGCTCGAGTTGCTGGCGGTAGACCTCGGGCTGCTCCTGGCGCAGGCGCTGCTGCAGCATGTCGCGCAGCAGCTGGTGCAGGCGCAGCGTGTGCGGCGCCAGGTCGACGACGGTGACAAAAAGGGCCAGGCGCTCCATCTCGGCCAGCCAGCCGGCGGCGTGGGCATCCTCGCCCAGGGCCTGGCAGCGGGCGGCGTCCAGTTCGTGCAGCACGCTGGTGCGCAGCAGGAAGCCGCGCAGGCCGGGCTCCAGCCGGTCCAGCACCTCGGCGGCGAGGTAGTCGAAGGTGGCGCGGTCGATGGCGGCCGGCTGGCGCTGGCCGCCCTGGTTGATGCCCAGGGCCAGGCGCAGGCCGGCCGGCCAGCCCTGGCAGCGTTCGTAGATGCCGGCCGCGGCGGCTTCGTCCAGGCCCGCGGCCTGCACCAGTTGCCCGACCTCGGCGCGCGCCAGCACCAGTTCGGCCGGGCCGATGTCGGCCAGTTCGCCGGCGGCCCGCAGGCGGGACAGGCGCAGCTCGGGTTCGTGGCGGGCCGCCAGCACCAGGCGCCAGCGCTCGCCCATGCGCGCCAGCCAGCGGTCCAGGAACTGCAGCGAAGGCGCGTCGACGAGGTGGTGGGCGTCGTCCAGCACGATGAGGCCGCGCTCGACCTCGCAGGCCTCCAGCGCATTCAGCATCGCGTCGGCCACGGCGACGATCTCGGCACCGCCTCGCAGGGCCGCGTCGCGCAGGCCTTCGGGGGCCGTGCGCCAGGGCGGGTCATAGGGCTCGAAGGCGGCGAACAGGCAGTCCAGCAGGCGGCCGAGGTCGTCGCCTTCGTCCAGCGCCACCCAGGCCACGGCGCCGTCGGCGGGCATGTCGGCCAGGGCCTGCGTGAGCAGCGCCGTCTTGCCGTAGCCGGCCGGCGCGCAGATGAGCAGCACGCGGTGGCCGTCCAGCGCCTGCCGCACATGGGCCAGCAGGGCCGGGCGCGGCAGCAGCAGGCCGGCACGGGGGCGCGGCGCACGGGTCTTGGTGTGGGCGAGGGCCATGGGCGCGCATGCTAGTGCAAGCACCCCGAATCGAGGGGGTCGCGCGGGCCTTGCCGCTAACGATTGCCTAACGGTGGCTTTCCAGACTGGCGCCCAACCTGATCGGAGACCCCACCATGAAGCTCGCCCGACTGCTGCTCCTGCCCCTGACCCTTGCCGCCAGCCTTGGCGTCCATGCCCAGCAGGGCGTGAGCCTCGCCAGCGGCTTCACCGACTTCACGACCTGGTCGCTGTACGGCAGCGCGACGGCGCAGAACATGACGCCCGGCAACGGCTTCACCTACAGCGATCTGGAGCTGACGCAGCCGGGCGCCGGCGGCCAGGGCGGCGCCGGCTTTGCGCCCAAGTCGCTCGCGCTGGACTCCAACCAGGCCTTCAGTTTCGACTTCCACTTCTTCATCCCGGTCAGCCAGGGCCTGCGCGGTGACGGCTTCACCTTCACGCTGAGCGACACGGCCGGCGTGGGCAATGCCGGCTCGGGCCTGGGCTACGAGGGTTTGAGCCCGGCCAGCGTCGCCTTCGCGATCGACACCTTCCACTTCAATGGCGAGCCGGTGTCGCCCAGCCTGCAGATCCTGTCCGGCGGTTCGGTGACGCCGCTAGGCGCCACCGAGACGGGCCTGGGCGACAGCATCCGTGACCCCGACTTCCAGTGGTATGCCTCGGTGCAGTACACGCCCTCGGGCCTGAACGACAACGCCGGCACGCTGACCGGCACCATCGACCACCTCAACCTCGGCATCTACACGGTCAGCGCCCAGGTCAGCTTCGGCGATCTGGGCCTCGTCGGCGTGCCGGTGTTCTACGGCTTCACGGCCGCCAACGGCCTGGCCACCGACGGCCACTTCATCACCTCGGCCGTGCCCGTGCCGGAGCCGGGCAGCTGGGCCATGATCCTGGCGGGCCTGGGCTGCCTGGGGATGCTCGCACGGCGCCGCCGCGCCGACTGAATCGGGAGGCGCCGACCGCGCCTTCCTTTGTCCAAGCGAGGCCGCCATACTCCGCGCGGTGCACGCCCTCGAACAGATCCTGATCCTCTTCGTTGCGGCCGTGGTGTTGGCCGCCACCGCGCGGCGCGCCGGTGCGCCCTACCCTGTCTTCCTGGCCATCAGCGGCGCGCTGCTGGCGCTGATCCCCGGCGCGCCCAGCCTCAGCCTGCCGCCCGACCTGGTGCTGGCCTTGTTCGTCGCGCCCATCCTGGTCGACGCCGGCTACGACACCTCACTGCGCGACCTGAAAGACAACTGGGCGCCGCTGGTCGGCCTGGTGATCGTCGCGGTGGGCCTCACGACGGCCGCGGTGGCCGTCGTGGTCCACACCCTGGTGCCCGGCCTGCCCTGGGCCGCGGCCATCGCACTGGGCGCCATCGTCGCGCCGCCCGATGCCGTGGCGGCCACGGCGGTGCTGCGGCCGCTGCGTCCGCCCCAGCGCATCCTGGGCATCCTCGAAGGCGAGAGCCTGCTGAACGACGCCAGCGCGCTGCTGATCTACCGCCTCGCCGTGGGCGCGGTGGCGGCCGGCGGCTTCTCCGTGCAGGCGGTGGCGCCGACCTTTTTGCTGGCCGTGCTGGGCAGCCTGATTGCAGGCCCCGCTTTGGGCTTTCTCGCCCAGCGCCTCTTCGAGCGCGTGCAGCACATCCCCACGGCCATCATCCTGCAGTTCATCGGCACCTTCAGCGTCTGGCAGCTGGCTGAGCACGTGGGCCTGTCGGGCGTGCTGACCACCGTCTGCTTCGCGATGACGCTGGCGCGCATGGCACCCGCCCGCATCCCGGCCCGCGTCCGCATCCCCACCAATGCGGTGTGGGCGACGGTCGTGTTCGCGCTGAACATCTTCGCCTTCATCTTCATCGGCCTGCAGCTGCGCCCCATCGTGATGGGGCTGGAGGCGCCGGCGCGCGAGCAATACCTGGGCGTGGCCGCCGCCGTGCTGGCGACAGTCATCCTCGTGCGCATGGCCTGGCATATGAGCTTCAACGCCGTCGTGCGCTGGCGCGACCGCCGCCACGGTTTCAACCCGCCGCGGCCCATGCTGAGGCCCACGGTCGGCAGCGGCCTGGTGATTTCCTGGGCCGGCATGCGCGGAATCGTCACGCTGGCGGCAGCGCTGGCGCTGCCCGAGGGTTTTCCGGGCCGCGACCTGATCGTGCTGACGGCCTTCCTCGTCGTGCTGGGCACGCTGCTGATTCAGGGCCTGACGCTGAAGCTGCTGCTGCGCGCGCTGGACCTGCACGACGGCAACCCCGTCGAGCACGAGGAGCACGCGGCCCGCCATCGCATGCTGGAAGCCGCCTTTGCGCAACTGCCGGCCGACGGCTCCGCCGCCGTGAGTCTGGTGCGCAAGAACCTGAAGATGCACCTGGGCCGGCCGCTGCACGACAGCGGCAGCGCCTTCGCCTCCTTCGGCGCCGAATACGACGACTGCTACCGCGCCGCTCTGCAGGCCGCTCGCCAGGTGCTGCTGGCCCTACGCGACGCCGGCGACATCGGCGACGACGCCTTCCACACGCTGGAGAACGACCTGGACTGGCTGGAGGTGTCGGACCCGCTCAGGGCGGCGAATGCGGATGCTACGGGGTAGGCCCGGCCCTACTTCTTTCCCTGCGGGTAGATGGTCTCGCCGCGTTTGAGCATGTCGACGAAGGTCTGAATCTTTTTCTGGCGCCCCGCCGCGGTCTTCATGTTGTGGACGCGAAAGGCGAGCGCAAAGCGGTTCTGCGCGCTGAGGCCCGTCAGCATGTTCCTGGCCTTGGGCTCGGCGTCGATGGCCGCCTGGAGATCATCGGGGATCTTCATCTCCTTGCCGCTGCCGTAGGCGCGGTCCCAGCGACCGTCCGCCTTGGCCGCCTCGACTTCCCTGAGCCCGTGCTCAGTCATCCGGCCTTCCTGGATCAGCCTGGCCACATTGGCGACGTTGATCTTGCTCCACACACTCTTGCTGCGCCGTCGCGTGTAGCGCTGCAGAAAACTCTGCTCGTCCAACCCCTTGCGCAAGCCATCGATCCAGCCCCAGCAAAGCACCACGTCGATGGCTTGTTTCGGCGTCACCGATGCCAGCCCCGAATTCACCTTGTGGATCTTGATCCAGACCTCATCCGCCTTGTCGTGATGCCGGGCGAGCCAGTCGTAGAAATCCTGTTCATCGGCGAATTCGCGGACGTTCTTGGGGTCGACTGTTACTGATGCCATTGGTGGGCGCTCCCTCACTCAGGCTTCTGCCAGCAACTGCTCCAGCCGCTGCTCCCGCAGCCCATAAAAGCGCTTGATCTCGGCGATCTGCGCCAGCAGCTCGGGCCGGCGCGCGGCCAGCGCCTCGGCTGCCAAACCCTGCGCCTTCACGGCCAGGATCATCTTGTTCTTGCTGGTGTGCTCCAGCGCGATGAACTCGAACACCTGGGTGCGGTAGCCCTGGCTTTCCAGCAGCAGCGCACGCAGCGAGTCGGTCACCATCTCGGCCTCCTGGCCCAGGTGGATGCCGTGCTGGAGCATGGGGCGCAGCACGGCCGGCATGGTCATCTGCGGGCGCAGCTCCTTGTGGCAGCAGGGCGAGCTCATGATGACGCGGGCGCCCGACTGCAGGCCGACGTGCAGGGCATGGTCGGTCGCGATGTCGCAGGCATGCAGGGCGATCATCACGTCCAGCGGCTGCACGGCCTGGGTGCGCACGTCGCCCTGGTCGAAGCGCAGGCCGGTCAGGCCCTCGTTGTCGATGATGGCGCCGCACAGCTTGACCATGTCGTCGCGCAGCTCGATGCCGGTCACGCGCGGCTGCAGGTTTTGCGACTGCAGCCAGTCGTGCACCGCAAAGGTCAGATAGCCCTTGCCCGAGCCGAAATCGGCAACCCGAACAGGGCCTGCCAGGCTGGCTTCCTCGACGGCCGAGGACAGGATCTCGACGAAGCGGTTGATCTGCTTCCACTTGCGCGCCATCGCCGGCACCAGGGCCGGCTCGCCCTTGACGAGATGGGTCAGGCCCAGGGCCGACCAGACCGGGTGGGCCATGTCCAGCGGGCGCTGCTTGGCCTTGTCATGGGCGGCCGGTGGCGGCGCTTCGGCGCCCTTGTCCGAGTCCACGCGCGTCACGCGCAGCGTCTCGCGGCCCTTGCGGCTGACGGCGAACTGCACCTCTTCGGTGGTCGTATGCAAGTGAGCGTTGCGAAAGCGCGCGCCCAGCAGCGTGGCGATCTCGGCCAGGCCCGCCTCGGGCGCGTGGTTCTTGGTGACGTCCTTGGTGCGATGCCGCCACAGAAAGCTCAGCGCCGGCTCGCCGCGCAACTCGACCAGGCGCACGGTCAGCCGCTCGACGTCGACGTCATCGCCCACCGGACCCGACAGCAGCAGCTTGCCGAACTGCCCGCCGGCCAGGGCCAGGCGGACGAGGTGCAGAAAGCGTTCGTGGGCCGGCGCCGTGGCGGCCGGCGGAGGCGTGATGAGGGACGTGAACAGGGGCGCGGCCATAGCCGCACATTGTCACTGGGGCCGCCGGCGCTGGCTCCACAGGCCGATGAAGCCCATGCCGGCCAGCAGCAGAGCCACGCTTTGCGGCTCCGGCACGGCGGCTGTCACCTGCAACGGCTCCCAGCTCATGGACACCAGGCCCAGGCGCTCGTCGGTGACGACGCCGGGGATCATGTAAGTGGGCCAGCCCTTGCTGTCGAAGCTGAAGAAGCGCGTGCCCTCGTCGTTCTGGCTGAAGGCGGCCATATGCCAGAGCGTGCCGTTGCCCAGCTCGTATTCCAGGCCCGCACGCTCGTTGAAACCCAGGCTGAAGGCCTGCACGGCGCGGTTGCCGGACCAGTGGAGCTCGAACTCGGTCAGCTCGTAGGCATAGAGCCAGCCGTTGCCGTCGAGGTCGCTGCCGGCGAAGTGGCCGCTCAGCGTGGCGCCATCGGCGTAGCCGGTCTGGTTGAAGTTGAAACTCTCGGCGCGCGCCGGTGCAACGCAGGCAGCGGCCAGGCCGACAAGGGCCGCAAGGGCGAGAAGACGGGGTGAGGACATGACGGAACTCCATCGGGGTTGAGGAGTCGTCATGCTGCCGATCGGGTCGCGTGGCCGCTTCGCCCAGGAGAGCCATGCCCGTGCCGCCGGTGATGGCCCGTTTGGGGCCAGGCGCGTCAGGCGTGCGTGATGTGCGCCCGCGTCTCGGCCGTGTCCAGGTGCGGCAGCGTGTTGAAGGTGACGAGGTGGTGGCGCTTGGGGTTGAAGGCGAACTCGGTGACGGCCGAATTGCGGATGCGCAAGTTGAGCTCGACAAAGGTCTCGGGCGGCGTGGACAGCACCTGGGCCACGGCCGTCGCGATCGGGCCGCCGCTGGAGACGATCAGCACCTGCTTGCCCACGCCCAGGGCCAGCACGCGGGCCAGTGCATCGGCCACGCCGGCGGCAAAGTCGGCGTGCAGCGGCATGCCCACCGGCGCCGTCTCGCCGCTCATCCAGGCCAGCAAGCCCTGGCGCAGCAGGCGGAAATGCTGCTTGACGGCCTCCGGCGTCGTGGGCACTTCGATAGTCCCCGGGTGAACGGCACGCACGATGGCCTCGCTGTCGTACTCGTTCAGCCCCGGCAGCGCGACGGCGGGCAGGTCCTCGCCATAGCCCTCGACGATGCCGGCCAGCGACTGGGCATGGCGCTTCAGCGTGCCGGTGAAGACGGCGTCGAAACGCTGGCCGCGTTCGCGCCAGTAGGCGCCGAGGTGGCAGCATTGCTCATGGCCCTTGGCACTGAGCTGGTCGTAGTCGGCCGCGCCAAAGCTGGCCTGACCGTGGCGGACGAGGTAGAGGCTTCCCATGACCCGCATCATGGATCGCGATGGCGCCTTCGGCTGTCGCGACAATGACGCCATGTCCCGACTCCGACAAGCCACCCGCGACGACACCGCCGAACTCTGGCGCGTGCGCTACGCCGTCACCGAAAACACCCTCACGCCGGGCCGCATTTCCGACGCCAAGCTGCATGCCTATCTCGAGGACTACGGCCGTGGCTGGGTCGTCGAGCTGGAGCCTGGCCGCATTGCCGGCTTCTCCATTGGCGACGCCCGCGACGGCCACATCTGGGCGATGTTCGTCGACCCGGCGCTGCACGGCCAGGGCTACGGCCGCCAGCTGCACGACGTGATGGTGGACTGGCTGTTCGAGCAGGGCCACAAGCGCCTGGACCTGGGCACCATGCCCGACTCACGCGCCGAGGCCTTCTACCGCCGCGCCGGCTGGACGCCGACCGACGAAGGCCTGGACGCCTACGGCGACAAACGTTTTGAACTGCACATCGAAGACTGGAAAACCCATGCTTGAAGCCCAAGTCATCGAGACCGGCCCCAACCCCGCCACCACCCTTATCGTGCTGCATGGTCTGGGCGACAGCGGCCACGGCTTCGTGCCCATCTGCGGCGAGCTGGATCTGAAGAGCCTGGGCGCCGTGCGCTTCATCCTCCCGCACGCGCCCGAGCGGCCGGTCACCATCAACGGCGGCTATGTGATGCGGGCCTGGTACGACATCCTGGGCGCCGACCTCGTCAAGCGCGAGGACGAGGCCGGCCTGCGCGAATCGCAGCGGCAGATCGCCGAACTCATCGACGGTGAGCGCCAGCGCGGCGTCGCGGCCGAGCGCATCATGCTCATTGGCTTCTCGCAGGGCTGCGCGATGGCGCTGATGACGGCGCTGCGCTACCCCGAGCGCCTGGGCGGTGCCGTCGGCCTGTCGGGTTATCTGCCACTGGCTGGAACGACGGCCGCCGAGCGTTCGACGGCGAACGCCGACCTGCCCATCTTCATGGCCCATGGCAGCCAGGACCCGGTCGTCGTGCCGGCCCGCGGCACGGCCAGCCGCGATGCGCTGCGCGCTCTGGGGCATGAGGTCGAATGGCATGACTACCCCATGCCGCACTCGGTCTGCATGGAAGAGATCGAGGACTTGAACGCCTGGCTGCTGAAGCAACTGGGCTGACTTCGCCGTCCTGTTCCCGACGCTGACCTCTGCAGCGCTGGGCGAAGATCGATGAGTCATGGAGCGCCTGGCCGAACAGATCGTTGACTGGCACAACCGCCACCCGCTCGCGCGGCGCATCGCCCTGGGCGATGTGCACACCGTGGGCGTGGTGGCCCTGCCCTTTGTGCGCGCCTCCGCCGAGGCGGGCGGCCTGGTCGAGCCCGTGCTGACCGACGTCGTCAGCGCCTTCGACGCGCTGCATGGCTCGCCACCGCTGTCACGTTGGGCGGCCTGGCAGCAGCGCCTGAAGCAGCTGCCGCGCCTGCTGAGCCGGCGCCCGCGCACGCAGTGGCGGGCCTTCAGCGAGAAATTCCTGCCCGGCCTGAGCCCGAACCAGGTCGAGCGCTTTGCGCTGGCGCACGGCTTTGCCGAGCCGCCGGCAACCCCCGAAAGCAAGCCTTGGCGGGTCATCGTCATCGACGAGAGCCTGGCCAGCAGCCATGGTGGCTGGCCCTTCGAGCTCTATCTGATGACGGCCGGCATCGACATGGGCAGCGGCCGCACCCGCGTGCTGGCGGGCCGCGGCATCCCATCTGAAATCGTCGGCCGCCGGCTGTGGGACCCGATCCGCCTGGGTGCCGTGGCGGCCGTGCTGGTGCTGCTGATCGCGGCGGGTGCCTGGACGCTGTGGCCACGCCACGCGGCTGAACCGGTCGCCGTGCCCGCCACAGCGGCATCGGCGGCATCGGCGCCCGCGCCAGCAGCGCAAGCGGCATCGATGCCGGCATCCGCTGCTTCCGCCGCCGAAGCCGCTGCCAGTGATGCGGCAGCCGACGCGCCGCCGCCCGACATCCGCCCGCGCTTCGTGGAGCGCACCGATGGCATCAAGCGCCCGCCCATGCAGCGCTCGGAAAAGCCCGCGGAGACGCCGGGGGAAAAAGCTGCGGAGAAGGCTGCTACCGAGACGGCGGCGGCAGCCTCTGCAGCAGCGGCCGCCAGCAAGCCCGAACCCGCCGACCCGCGGCTGGCCCGCTTTGCCCAATCGCCAGACAAGATCGTCGTCGCCCTCGTCGGCCCGCCGGGCAGCAAGGCCGAGGCCGAAGCCCTGCTGCTGAAGATGAAGGCGGGTCTGGTGGGCATGCACGGCAATCCCGATGCGCTGCAGGCCGACGTCATCCAGACGCCCGAAGGCTGGCGCGCCACGGTCTGGCCCTTCCCGAGCCGGGAGCAGGCCCAGCTGATCAACGCGACGCTGGTGGCGCGTGGCCTCAAGACCAAGGCCGTGAACTTCTAGCGCCGGATGACGAAGGCGCGCTTGTCGCTGCTGTCGAAACCGCAGCGCTCGTAGAAGGCCCAGACGGCCGGCTCCTTGCGGCTGGTGGTCAGCACGACCTTGTAGGCGCCTGCGTCCCAGGCTCTGTCGATGGCATGGCGTATGACGGCCTGGCCGTGGCCCTGGCCGCGATGCTCGGCATGGGTGACAACGTTCTCGATGACGCCGTAGCTGCTGCCGCCACGCGTCAGGTTGGGGATGACGGCGAGGTTGCAGCTGGCGATGAGCCGTTCACCGCCAAAGAGCCCGAAATGCCGCAGCCCCGGATAGGCAAACACAGCGCGCACCGCCTCTTGCGAAGGCGGCGCATCACCGGCGTTCAGATGCTGATAGAGATCAACAAGGGCATCGACATCGCCGATGCCCAGATCGCGGATCATGGTCATCGCATTTCTGCGGGCCGAGCGCCGGGCCGCTCCCTAGCCGGCCCGCGCTGGCGATGTGCTTGCGGCTCGATGCCGCAAGCATCGCCGTCCCCTCGGGGGACCGACCAGGCTCGCCTGCGTACAGCCAGGCGAGACTGGGCGAGGGGCACCATCACTTCACCTCGAGCTTCATCGTGTTGGCGATGAAGGCCAGGATGTCGCTGCGCTCCTCGATGATCTTCGAGGTGGGCTTGCCCGCGCCATGACCGGCATTGGTCTCGATGCGGATCAGCTTGGGCGCCGCGCCGGTGTCGGCGGCCTGCAGCGTCGCGGCGTACTTGAAGCTGTGGGCCGGCACGACGCGGTCGTCATGGTCACCGGTCGTGATCAGCACGGCCGGGTACTTGGTGCCGCTCTTGATGGTGTGCACCGGCGAATAGGCACGCAGGGCGTTGAACATCTCCGGGCTGTCGGCGCTGGTGCCGTAGTCGGTGGCCCATGCCCAGCCGATGGTGAAGTTCTGATAGCGCAGCATGTCCATCACGCCGACCTGCGGCACGGCGACGGCGAACAGATCCGGGCGCTGGTTGGTGACGGCGCCGACCAGCAGGCCGCCGTTGCTGCCGCCGTTGATGGCCAGCGTCGCCGGGCTGGCGACCTTGTTCTTGACCAACCAATCGCCGGCGGCGATGAAGTCGTCGAAGACGTTCTGCTTCTTCAGCTTGGTGCCGGCCTCGTGCCAGGCCGAGCCGTACTCGCCGCCGCCGCGGATGGAGGCGATGACGTAGACGCCGCCCATCTTCATCCACGTGGCCGCCGTGACGCCATAGCCCGGCGTGATGGAGATGTCGAAACCGCCGTAGCCATAGAGCAGCGTCGGGTTGCTGCCGTCCAGCTTCAGGCCCTTCCTGGCGGCGATGAAGATCGGGAAGCGGGTGCCGTCCTTGCTGGTGACGAACTCGCGGCGGGTTTCGAACTCGTCGGCGTTGAAGGCCGTCTTGGGCTTCTTGAACAAGCTGACCTTGCCGGTCTTGACGTCGTAGCGATGGATCTCGGCCGGCGTGGTCAGGCTGGTGTAGCTGAAGAAGGTTTCCTTGTCGCTCCAGCGGCCGCCGAAGCCGCCGGCGGTGCCGACGCCGGGCAGCTTGACCTCGCTGAGCTGCTTGCCGTCGGCGCCATGCACGCGCACCAGCGTGGCGGCGTCATGCAGATAGCTCAGCAGGAAGCGGCCGCCGACGGCGGAGGCCATGGTCATCGCGTCGGGGCCTTCGGCCACCAGCGTCTTCCAGTTGGCCTGCGCCGGGTTCTTCAGGTCGACGGCGACCAGCTTGCCGCGCGGTGCGCCCTTGTCGGTCTTGACGATGAGCTTGCCACCGACGGCGGCGATGGGGGTGTACTGGGCGTCGAAGTCCAGCGTGATGGGCTGGGGCTTGCCGCCGGCGAAGCCGCCCTTGGGCAGGGGCAGCACCATCAGGCCGTTCTTGCTGCCGGCGCTCTTCCAGACGCTGATGAGCAGCAGCTGGCCGTCGTCCGAGACCTCGGTGCCGAAGCCCCATTCCTTGTCGTCGCGGTTCTCGGCGACGAGAACGTCCTCGCCCTGGGCCGTGCCGAGGCGGTGGTAGTAGAGCTTCTGGAAGTAGTTGGCGCCGGTCAGCTTCTCGCCTTCCTTGGGCGCGTCGTAGCGGGCGTAGAAGAAGCCCTTGCCGTCGGCCGTCCAGGCGGCGCTGCTGAACTTGACCCAGTCGATCTTGTCGGCCAGGTCCTGGCCGGTGGCCAGGTCGCGCACCTTCCAGGTCTGCCAGTCGGAGCCGGCACCGGCGATGCCATAGGCCAGCAGCTTGCCGTCGCGCGAGGGCACGACGCCGCTCAGCGCCACGGTGCCGTCCTTGGACAGCAGGTTGGGGTCCAGCGCGACGGCGGGGGCGTCAGTCAGCGACTTGGCCGTGTACAGCACGTTCTGCTGCTGCAGGCCGTCGTTGCGGGTCCAGAAATAGCGGCCGCCCTCGCTGAAGGGGATGCCGAAGCGCTCGAAGTTGTAGAGCTCGGTGTAGATGCGGCGCGCCGGCAGGCGCTGCGGCATGGCGGCGAGGAATTTGTCGGTGACCTCGTTCTGCTGCACGACCCAGGCCTTGGTCTCGGCGCTGTTGTCGTCCTCCAGCCAGCGGTAGGGGTCGGCAACGGCGGTGTCGTGATACGCGTCGATCTGGTCGGCCTTACGCGTGACGGGATAGGTCAGCGACTGGGCCTGGGCGCTGGTAGCGAGCACGGCGGCGATGGCGATGGCAGACAGGGTGAGCTTCATCAGGCGGAGTCCTGGATTCGAGGAAGCGCCGATTCTCAGCCGGACCGGCAAGCCCCGCCGATCGTCATGCGATGAAGCCCTGACAGCAAAAACCCGGAGATCATGCCCACCGGCTCGCAGGCCGGTGGTCCTTCGTCAGGCGTCGGACAGGCCGCAGGGCCTGTCCTCGGTCCGGACTCAGCTCCGGTAGTCGGCGTTGATGGACACGTAGTCGTGGCTGAGGTCGCAGGTCCAGACCGTCGCGCTGGCCTGGCCACGGTTCAGGCCGACGCGGATGGTGATCTCCGACTGCTTCATGACGCGCTGGCCGTCTTCCTCGCGGTAGGTGGGCAGGCGCCCGCCCTGGCGCACGATGGCGACGTCGTCCAGGTCCAGGTCGATGAGCCCCTGGTCCAGATCACCGATACCGGCGTAACCCACCGCCGCCAGGATGCGGCCCAGGTTGGGGTCGCTGGCGAAAAAGGCGGTCTTGACCAGGGGCGAGTGGGCGATGGCGTAGGCCGCGAGCTTGCACTCGGCCTCGTCGCGGCCGCCCTCGATGGTGATGGCGATGAACTTGGTCGCACCCTCGCCGTCGCGCACGATGGCCTGGGCCAGCTCCTGGGCCAGCGCGATCAGCGCCTCGCGCAGCACCTTGGCGTCGGCGCTGTCCAGCGACGTGATCTCGGCATGCGCGGCCTTGCGGCTGGCGATCAGCATGAAGCAGTCGTTGGTGGACGTGTCGCCGTCGATGGTGATGCGGTTGAAGGAGGCGTCCGCGGCTTCCTTCACGAGGGGTTGCAGCAGGGCCGGAGCGATGTTGGCGTCCGTCGCGACGAAGCCCAGCATGGTGGCCATATTGGGGCGGATCATGCCGGCGCCCTTGGAGATGCCCGACAGCGTGACCGGCACGCCACCGATCTCGATGCGGCGCGAGGCGGCCTTGGGCAGGGTGTCCGTCGTCATGATGCCGGCGGCGGCCTCGGCCCAGTTGTCGGCCTTCAGCGCAGCCAGGGCCGCGGGCAGGCCGGCGGTGATGCGCTCGACGGGCAGCGTTTCCATGATGACGCCGGTCGAGAAGGGCAGGATCTGCTCCGGTTGGCAGCCGATCAGGCCGGCCAGGGCCTGGCAGGTTTCACGGGCGCGGGCGAGGCCGTCGGCACCGGTGCCGGCGTTGGCATTGCCGGTGTTGATCAGCAGCGCGCGGATGGCCGAACCCCCGGCCGGGTGCGCCAGGTGCTCGCGGCAAAGCTGCACGGGCGCGGCGCAGAAGCGGTTGGTGGTGAAGACGCCGGCGACGGCGGCGCCCTCGTCCAGCGCGATGACGCTGAGGTCACGCCGGTTGGCCTTGCGCACGCCGGCCATGGTCACGCCGAGGCGCACGCCCGGCACGGGCAACAGGGAGGCGGGATCGGGGGCGGTGAGATTGACGGGCATGGCGCGCTCGGTGGGAGTCAGGGAAAGCGCGCGGATTGTAGGAAGCAGAAAAGCAAAAAGGCTCCCGAGGGAGCCTTTTCAGCGGCGCGCGCTGCGCTCAGCGCGTCAGGCGGCGGCGGGCGATCATGCCGATGGCGCCCAGGCCGGCCAGCAGCAGGGCATAGGACTCGGGCTCGGGAACGGCGACCGTCGGCGTGGCGACGACCAGATCCTGGTAGTTGGCGTTGCTGAGCTTGGTCAGGCTGTACAGCGATGCGCCGTGGTAGGCCTGAGCGGCGGCCAGGTAGCTGCTGGCAAAGGTCTGCGCGCCGGTGGCCGTGGTGAGCTGTGCGCCCGTCAGGCCGGCGGTCTTCAGGAAGAAGTTGCCGTTGTTCTCTGCCAGGCTCAGCGTGCCGCTGGCCTCGCGCATGATTTCCCACACGGCGAGCTGGAAGCCTGCTTGCTGCGCGCCGTCATGCACGGAGCCGAAGCTGCTGGAGTACAGCGCCTGCAGCAGGGTGCCCTGCGTGCCGCTGAAGCTGCCGACCGTGTAGGTCTTGAAGCCCCTGCTCGTGATCGCGAACGACTGGTCGGGTTCGATGCAATAGGCCTGGAAGCTGCCGGTGGCCGCGTTCGTGTAGTTCAGGCCGCCGGTGATGTAGTTGGCCGTCAGCGAAGTCGTGAGCGCCGGGTCGCCGGCATCGCGGCTATCGAAACGGATGCTGACGTCGGCGAAGGCCGTGGCACTGGACAGCAGGGCTGCGGCGAGGGCGAAAGACTTGATCATGGTGGACTGCTCGTGAATTTCGGTCAGCCGGCTCAGCCGACGCGGCGGCGGCGCGACAGGCTCAGGCCAGCCAGGGCGACGGCGACAAGGGCCAGGGCGGTGGGCTCGGGCAGGTCGACGCCGCGGCCATTCAGCTGGGCTTGGTAGCCTTCGGGCGACTTGACGCCGTAGCCTTCACCGACGACATGCAGTTCCCAGTTGCCGGCCGACAGCCACAGCGGGCTCAGGCCCCAGGTTTCGGTGCCGCTCTCGTCGGCGTCCCAGTCGATGGCATGGGTTTCGGTCAGCGCGACGGTGGTACCGCCCAGCTTCAGGAAGGCCGACGTGATGTTCACGCTGGCGCTCGGCTCAGGGGAGAGGGTGAGGAGGGACGCGCCCAGCAGGGTCTGGCTGGTCAGCGTGAAGTTGAAGATGTTGTCGAAAGCGGCCGCGTCCTGGCCGTTGGACATGATGTTGTTGTTGCCGAAGGTGAACGACACCGGCGCGGCGGCGGCGGTACCGGCGGCGAAGGCCAGACTCAGGGCGGCGAAGGCTGTAGACAACGATTTCATGACGCGCTTTCAGGTTCTCTATTCGGGTCTACCCGGTGTTTTACCGGGGTATGGGCTGCACTCTAGGGGGGTGGACAAGGGCCTGGCACCCCTCATGCGTGTGGCGCAGGGGTCTGGTTGTGCCCAAACGCACGGTTTTCCCCCCACATGGGTGGGCTGAGCGAGGCCGGCGGCCCAATGAAAACGGGCCGGCAGAGCCGGCCCGTGAGGGATCGAGACCTGGAAACTCAGGCCAGCTTGCCGTGGCAGAGCTTGAATTTCTTGCCGCTGCCGCAGGGGCAGGGGTCGTTGCGGCCGATGTGACCGTACTCGGCCAGCAGCGTGGCGGGGTCGACGTCCTGGCTGATGGAGCCGTCTTCGTTCGGGTGCTGGTAGGTCACGTTGGACACCGCTTCGGCACGGCGCTCCATGGCCTCGGCGGCCTGGCTGGCCTCTTCCTGGCTCTGGATGCGCACATTCATCAGCGTGCGGGTGACTTCCATCTTCACGAGGTCCAGCAGCTGGGAGAACAGCTCGAAGGCTTCGCGCTTGTATTCCTGCTTGGGGTTCTTCTGGGCGTAGCCGCGCAGATGGATGCCCTGGCGCAGATAGTCCAGCGCGGCCAGGTGCTCGCGCCAGCGCTGGTCGATGCTCTGCAGCAGCACCATGCGCATGAAGGGGTTGAACTGATCGATGCCGACGCGGTCGAGCTTGTCCTGGAACAGCTCGTCGCCGGCCTTGGTGACGGCGGCCAGCAGGTCCTCGTCGGTGATGGAGTCGCTCTTCTTGACGAGTTCGGTCAGTGACAGGCCGATCTGCCATTCGCCCTGCAGCACCTGCTCCAGGCCGGGCAGGTCCCACTGCTCTTCCACGCTCTCGGCGGGCACGAAGGTGCGCACGACGTCGGTCAGCGTGGATTCGCGCAGCGAGGCGATCTGGGCGACCAGGACTTCGGCCTCGAGGATGTCGTTGCGCTGCTGGTAGATGACCTTGCGCTGGTCGTTCGACACGTCGTCGTATTCGAGCAGCTGCTTGCGGATGTCGAAGTTGCGGGCCTCGACCTTGCGCTGGGCGCCCTCGATGCTGCGCGTGACGATGCCGGCTTCGATGGCTTCGCCCTCGGGCATCTTGAGCCGGTCCATGATGGCGCGCACGCGCTCGCCGGCGAAGATGCGCATCAGCTGGTCGTCCAGCGACAGGTAGAAGCGCGAGGAGCCCGGGTCGCCCTGGCGGCCGGCACGGCCACGCAGCTGGTTGTCGATGCGGCGGCTCTCGTGGCGCTCAGTCGCGATGATGCGCAGGCCGCCCTCGGCGCGCACCTTGTCGTGCAGGCCCTGCCACTCGTCCTTGAGCTGCTGGATGCGGCGCGCCTTCTCGTCGGCGGGAATGGCGTCGTCGGCCTCGAGGAACTTGACCTGGTTCTCGACGTTGCCGCCCAGCACGATGTCGGTGCCGCGGCCGGCCATGTTGGTGGCGATGGTGATGACGCCCGGGCGACCGGCCTGGGCGACGATCTGCGCTTCCTTCTCGTGCTGCTTGGCGTTCAGCACGTTGTGGGGCAGCTTGGCCTGGTCCAGCAGCTTGGAGATCAGCTCCGAGTTCTCGATGGACGTCGTGCCGACGAGCACCGGCTGGCCGCGCGTGTGGCAGGCGCGGATGTCCTCGATGACGGCGTTGTACTTTTCCTTGTCGGTCTTGTAGACCAGGTCCAGTTCGTCCTTGCGGATGGTCGGGCGGTTCGGCGGGATGACGACGGTCTCGAGGCCGTAGATCTCCTGGAACTCATAGGCCTCGGTGTCGGCCGTGCCCGTCATGCCAGACAGCTTGCCGTACATGCGGAAGTAGTTCTGGAAGGTGATGGAGGCCAGCGTCTGGTTCTCGGCCTGGATCTGCACGCCTTCCTTGGCCTCGACGGCCTGGTGCAGGCCATCGCTCCAGCGGCGGCCGCTCATCAGGCGGCCGGTGAACTCGTCCACGATGGTGACTTCGCCGCCCTGCACGACGTAGTGCTGGTCACGGTGATAGACGTGGTGGGCCCGCAGCGCTGCATTCAGGTGATGCATCAGCGTGATGTTGGCCGCGTCGTAAAGGCTGGCGCCCTCAGGGATCAGGCCGGCCTCGGTCAGCAGCGCTTCCGCGACCTCGTGACCATCCTCGGTCAGGTGGATCTGGTGCGACTTCTCGTCCACCGTGAAGTCGCCGGCCTCGATGACGCCCTCGCCGGTGCGCGGGTCGAGCTCGCCGATCTGCTTCTTCAGCTTGGGCACGACGGCGTTGATGCGCAGATAGACGTCCGTGTGGTCGTCGGCCTGGCCCGAGATGATCAGCGGCGTGCGCGCCTCGTCGATGAGGATGGAGTCCACCTCGTCGACGATGGCGTAGGCCAGGCCGCGCTGCACGCGGTCAGCCGTCTCGTAGACCATGTTGTCGCGCAGGTAGTCGAAGCCGTACTCGTTGTTGGTGCCGTAGGTGACGTCAGCGGCATAGGCGGTCTGCTTCTGCTCGCGCGGCGCCTGTGGCAGGTTGATGCCCACCGACAGGCCCAGGAAGGTGTACAGCTTGCCCATCCACTCGGCGTCGCGACGCGCGAGGTAGTCGTTCACCGTGACGACGTGGACGCCCTTGCCCGTCAGCGCATTCAGGTAGACCGGCAGCGTCGCCATCAGCGTCTTGCCTTCGCCGGTGCGCATTTCGGCGATCTTGCCGTCGTTGAGCACCATGCCGCCGATCAGCTGCACGTCGAAGTGGCGCATCTTCAGCGCGCGCTTGCTGCCCTCGCGGCAGACGGCAAAGGCCTCGGGCAGGATGTCGTCAACGGTCTCGCCAGCGCTGATGCGCTGCTTGAACTCGGCCGTCTGGGCGCGCAGTTCGTCGTCGCTCAAGCCCTCGTACTTCGGCTCCAGCGCGTTGATCTTCGCCACGGTGCGGCGGTACTCTTTAAGCAGACGCTCGTTGCGGCTACCGAAAATCGAGGTGAGAAGCTTGGGCAACATGCTGCGAAGGAATGAGGAGCTGCGCGGCACCGGCCGGGGTCCCGGCGGGTGGAAGGCGCGAATCTGAGGGCATGGCAGGGCATTGCAAGACGGACTTGCCCGGCCGCGCAAAACGGCGCAGTTTAGCAGCGGGCCATGAAGCGGCCGGCCGCCTGACTACACTGCGGCCATGGCCACCCCGCCCCGCTATCTCGCGCCCAGGAGCTCGCGCGCCAGCGTCCCGTCGCCGACACCGGTGGCCGACGCGCTGCGCGCCCATGAAGGCCTGAGCCAGCTCAGCGCGCGCCTGGACGCGTCGCGGCGGCGGCTGCGCATCATCTCGCCCGCCCTGCCCGGCAACCTGCTGGCCAGCCTGCAGCCCGGGCCGCTGGACGAGGACGGCTGGAGCCTGCTGGCCGCCAACGCGGCCGTTGCCGCCAAGTTGCGCCACCTGCTGCCGCGCCTGGAAGCGCTGCTGGCCCAGGCCGGCCTGCCGGGGCATATCCGCGTCAAGCTGATCCAGAAATGAAAAAACCCACGGTCGCGAGACCGTGGGTTCTTGATTGGTGCCGGCTATCGGATTCGAACTGATGACCTACCGCTTACAAGGCGGTTGCTCTACCAACTGAGCTAAGCCGGCGAAGGACGCAAATTCTAGACGTTCACTTCACCCGTTTCAGCGAAGGCCGCGGGCCGCCGCTGGGAGTGTCCGGCGGGGGCGGCGTGTCGTCACCCTCGTCGTTGGCTTCGCTCGCCAGGCGCAGGCCGCTGCGCCGCGGCTCCGTCGCCACAGGGGCGGCGGGCACGTGGGCGCCTTCGGCCAGGGGCTCGGGGGCCGGAAAGGCCATGCCCTGGCCGTTCTCGCGGGCGTAGATGGCCACGACATGGTCCACCGGCACGATGATCTCGCGCGCGACACCGCCGAAGCGGGCCTTGAACTGGATGAACTCGTTGCCGAGGTCCAGTCCGCTGGTCGCATCGAAGCCGATGTTCAGCACGATCTCGTTGTTCGAGACGTACTCCATCGGCACCTGCACCGAGCGGTCGACGTGGACCGCGACATAGGGCGTGAAGCCGTTGTCCGTGCACCAGTCGTGCAGGGCACGGATCAGGTAGGGGCGGGTGGACGTGCCATTGCCCGCGCCGCCTTCGATCCCTTGCGATTTATCCATGTACAACAGTCAACCCGGTCAGGGCGCAATTCGGTCAGTAGACCCAGCAACCGACAGTGGAACCGGCTTGGCCAGCCCACTGACGGCTCCCCATGAGGCGAAGCGCGCAGGCGCTTCGGGGGACGATCAGCGGCGCATGACCTTTTCCGAGGGCGTCAGCGCCTCGATGTAGGCCGGGCGGCTGAAGATGCGCTCGGCGTACTTCAGCAGCGGCAGCGCGTTCTTGGACATGTCGATGCCGTAGTAGTCCAGGCGCCACAGCAGCGGGGCGATGGCCACGTCGAGCATCGAGAAGTCGTCGCCCAGCATGTACTTGTTCTTCAGGAAGATCGGGGCCAGCTGGGTCAGGCGGTCGCGGATCTGCGAGCGGGCCTTTTCCAGTTGCTTGTCCGTCGCCTTGGTCGTCGTGCCGCGGCCTTCGAGGATGTTCACGTGGGCGAACAGCTCCTTCTCGAAGTTGAGCAGGAACAGGCGCACGCGGGCGCGCGCCACCGGGTCGCCGGGCATCAGCTGCGGGTGCGGGAAGCGCTCGTCGATGTACTCGTTGATGATGTGCGATTCGTACAGGATGAGGTCGCGCTCGACGAGGATGGGCACCTCGTTGTACGGGTTCATCAGTGCGATGTCTTCGGGCTTCGCGAACAGGTCAACGTCACGGATTTCGAAGTCCATGCCTTTCTCGAACAGCACAAAGCGGCAGCGGTGCGAGTAGGGGTCGGTGGTACCGGAGTAGAGGACCATCATGGCTTGGGCTCCCGAGGGGTCAGTCAATCAAAACTCACGCGGCAGGCCGCCGCGCAAAAAGCAAACGCAGTGGGTGGCTGGATGCCCTCCCCACTGCGTGTTTGGCACCGCTTTGAGGCGGTGCCGGGACTTGCAGGTCTACTTCACATCCTTCCAGTACGAGGCGTTCAGACGCCAGGCGAATACGGTCAGGATGGACAGGAAGATCAGCACGATGACGCCCAGCTGGAAGCGCTGGCCTTGTGCCGGCTCGCCCATCCACTGCAGATAGGCGACCAGGTCGGCCACCGCTTCGTCGTACTGGCGCTCGGACAGCGTGCCGGGCGTCAGTTGCTGATAGCCGGCGAAAACGTGGATCTTCTTGTCGTGGTCATGCGGGTCGGCGACTTCCTCGAACTTGGCGGCGCGCTGGCCCTGCAGTTCCCACAGCACATGCGGCATCGCGACGCTGGGGAAGGCCAGGTTGTTCCAACCGGTAGCCTTCGTGTCGTCGCGGTAGAAGTTCCGCATATAGGTGTAGAGGTAGTCCGCACCGGAGCCCTTGGCGCCATCGGCGCGCGAGCGCGCGATGACGGTCAGGTCGGGCGGGTTGGCGCCGAAGAAGGCCTTGGCGTCCTTCGCGTCCAGGCTGACCTTCATGGTCTCACCGACCTTCTCGGCGGCGAACAGCAGGTTGTTCTTGATGTCGGCTTCGGACAGGCCGATGTCGCGCATGCGGTTGTAGCGCATGTAGGCGGCCGAGTGGCAGTTCAGGCAGTAGTTGACGAACAGCTTGGCGCCGTTCTGCAACGCAGCCATGTCCGCCATCTTTTCCTTGGGGAACTTGTCCCACTCGATGCCGCCACTGGAAGCGTGGGCGGCACCAGCCAGGCTCAGCGAAGCCAGCAGGAGAGCGATCAGCTTTTTCATTTGTGTTGTTGCTCCGCGGCTCAGTGGGCGTGGAAGGTCACACGGTCGGGCACCGGCTTGGGCGTCCCCAGGCGGCTCCACCACGGCATCAGCAGGAAGAAGCCGAAATAGAACAAGGTGCCCACCTGGGCGACCAGGGTGCCCATGTCGCTCGGCGGCTGGATGCCGAGGTAGCCCAGCCACAGGAAGAAGACGACGAAGACGGCGTAGACAACCTTGTGCCAGTCCGGGCGATAGCGGATCGACTTGACCGGGCTGTGGTCCAGCCAGGGCAGGAAGAACAGGATGACGACCGCGCCGCCCATGACGACCACGCCCCAGAACTTCGCGTCGAAGACCTTGAGCAGGAAGATCAGCACGGCAGCCGCCACCAGCAGCGCCACCTTGGCGGCGCCACCGAACTTGCCCTTCAGGAAGCTCACGACGGCCGCGATGCCGACGACGCCGCAGAGCACGTTGACCATGGTGTCGGTCGTCGCGCGCAGCATCGAGTAGAACGGCGTGAAGTACCAGACCGGGGCGATGTGCGCCGGCGTCTTCAGCGGGTCGGCCGGGATGAAGTTGTTGTACTCGAGGAAGTAGCCGCCCAGTTCCGGTGCGAAGAACAGGATGGACGTGAAGGCCATCAGGAACAGGCAGACGCCGTAGATGTCGTGCACCGTGTAGAACGGGTGGAAGGCCACGCCGTCCAGCGGGATGCCGGTCTTGGGGTCCTTGTGCTTCTTGATCTCGACGCCGTCGGGGTTGTTGGAACCGACGTCGTGCAGGGCCAGCAGGTGGGCCACCACCAGGCCCAGCAGCACCAGCGGCACGGCGATGACGTGGAAACTGAAGAAGCGGTTCAGCGTCGCGTCACCGACGACATAGTCGCCGCGGATCATCAGCGCCAGGTCCGGGCCGACGAAGGGCACGGCCGCGAACAGGTTCACGATGACCTGGGCGCCCCAGTAGGACATCTGGCCCCAGGGCAGCAGATAGCCCATGAAGGCTTCGGCCATCAGGCACAGGAAGATCGCGCAGCCGAAGATCCAGACCAGCTCGCGCGGCTTGCGGTAGCTGCCGTAGATCAGGCCACGGAACATGTGCAGGTAGACCACGACGAAGAAGGCCGAGGCGCCCGTGCTGTGCATGTAGCGGATCAGCCAGCCCCAGGGCACGTCGCGCATGATGTACTCGACCGACGCGAAGGCCAGGCCGGCATCGGGCTTGTAGTGCATCACCAGGAAGATGCCGGTGACGATCTGGATCACCAGCACCAGCAGCGCCAGCGAGCCGAAGACATACCACCAGTTGAAGTTCTTCGGTGCGTAGTACTCCGACATGTGGACCTTGTAGGCGTCGAACGCGGTCGGGAACCGGTTCTCCAGCCAGGTCATGGTCTTCACGCCTGCCGAGGCGCCTGCGGGTGCTTCTTTGAATTCAGCCATGTCTCGTCCCGTGGTTCCGTTTAGGCCTTCTTGTCTTCACCAATGACCAGTCGGGTGTCCGACAGGTACATATACGGCGGCACTTCGAGGTTGTCGGGCGCGGGCTTGTTCTTGAACACGCGGCCGGCCATGTCGAAGGTCGAGCCGTGGCAGGGGCACAGGAAACCGCCTGTCCAGTCGTCGGGCAGCGAGGGCTGGGCACCGGTGGCGAACTTGTCGCTCGGCGAGCAGCCCAGGTGGGAGCAGATGCCCACCACCACCAGGTATTCCTTCTTTTCCTGCCGCGAACGGTTCTCGTTCTTGGCGTACTCGGGAATCGGGAAAGCCTTGCGGTCCGAATTCGGATCGGCCAGCTGGCCGTCGTTCTTCTTCAGGGCCTCAAGCTGCTCCGGCGTGCGGCGCACGATCCAGACCGGCTTGCCGCGCCATTCGACGGTGAGCTTTTCGCCCGGCTTGATGCCGGAGATGTCGACCTCGACGGGGGCACCGGCGGCCTTGGCGCGCTCGCTCGGCGCAAAAGTGCTGACGAAGGGCACGGCGGTCGCAACGCCACCAACGGCGCCAGCGCAACCGGTTGCAATCAACCAGGTCCGCTTGCCTTGGTCCACTTGCTGGTCACTCATGAGGGTCCTCTAAAGAGACTTCTGATCAGGGGCAGCCCAGGATTCTAACGGACGCTTACCCACGGCTCGGCCAAGCGGCGACCGACCACAGGTTTACCCGCCTTCTAGGTGCATGGACTTGGCGCCAACATCGCCCGAGTCATCTCACAGACATCGCCATCCAGGAGGCCCGCATGAGTTTCTTCTCCGAGTTCAAGGAGTTCGCCGTCAAAGGCAATGTCGTCGACCTGGCGGTCGGCGTGATCATCGGCGGCGCCTTCGGCAAGATCGTCGACTCCCTGGTCGGTGACGTCATCATGCCGGTCGTCAGCAAGATCTTCGGCGGGCTGGACTTCAGCAATTACTTCATCCCGCTGGCCGGCCAGACGGCCACCACGCTGGCCGAAGCCAAGAAGACCGGCGCCGTGCTGGCCTATGGCAGCTTCCTGACCGTTTCGCTGAATTTCATCATCCTGGCCTTCGTCATCTTCCTGATGATTCAGCAGATCAACCGCCTCAAGCGTGAGCCCGAAGCCACCCCCGCGCCAGCCGAGCCGCCGCCCACGCCGGAAGATATTCAGCTGCTGCGCGAGATTCGCGACTCGCTGAAGCGCTAAGCTCTCGCCCCGCTCCGCCGCCCGGTAAGCAATAGTTACCGGGCTTTTTTTTGCCACCAAATTGGCAACCCGTTGAAAACCCGTGCTTGTTGCAAGCGCGATACTTTCGATGCAGCTCGTGCCACTTTGTTGATGAACGCGCCAGAGATACGCCTCAATCCTCACCTCGAAGCCTCGCTGACCCGCATCCGTCTGGCGGGTGAGCAGGCGGCTGAGCGCTGCGCGGAAGGACTTGGGCTGTTGGCGCTGTCCTCCGGCCAGGTCAAGAAGCGCGACACGCTGCTGGCGGCTCAATTCGTTTTCCGCCAGCAGCAAGGCGTGTTTTCGCAGCGTTTTGTGCAGAGTTTGCGCAAGCAGGTCGCGGCCGAGCAATCCGATCCCAAGCCGCAGACCGCGGCGCCAGCCAAGAAGGGCTGGGGCGAGCTCTCGCTGATGGACGACGACCAGGTCAACAACCTGGTGGCCGCCGACCGCATCGGCCTGGCCATCGGCCACCACTGCGAGTGGGAGCTGCGCGAGGTCGAGTCCTATGTCGCCGGCATCCAGGTCGGCGAGCGCAACCCCTTGCGGCCCGAACTCATCGGCCAGGGCCTGCTCGACGCCATCCAGGCCATCACCGACGACCCCGTCACCCGCCAGACCCTGACCGACGAGCTGACCCGCTCCCTGGCCCAGGAGATGCGCGCCTGCTACGGCGACATCGCCGAGCTGCTGCGCTCGCGCGGCCTGCGCCCCCAGGATTTGCGTGTGCGCGCGACGCCGGACGGCGCGGCCTCGCGCCTGGGTGGCCTGGGCGCCCCCACCCAGCCGGGCGACCTCGATTCGGGTCACGGCGGCATGTCCACCCGCGGCGGCTACGGCGGCTCGGGGCATGGCGGCCTGGGCGGGCAAGGCGGCCAGGGCGGCGGCCGCAACACCGGCTTCGGTGGCATGGGCGGCGGCTTCGGTGGTCGCGGCGGTGGCGGTGGTGGCGGCGGCTTCGGCCGGGTCGAACCGCAGATGATGGACCTGCTGCGCCGCCTCGCGCAGGCGCCCGGGGCCTATGAGCCAGCCTACGACAGCCACGGCAACTCCGGCCGCATGGGCCTGGACACCCTCAGTGGCGAACCCAGCGCCTGGGGGCAGATGCCCCTGCCGGCCAATCTCATCAACCAGCACCGCGACGAGCTGCGGCAGATGGCCACAGGCCGGCTGGACCACATGGTCATCGACGTCGTCGCCGGCCTGTTCGACCAGATCCTGTCCGACCCCAAGGTGCCGCCGCAGATGGCGCGCCTGCTCGCCCGCCTGCAGCTGCCCGTGCTGCGCGTGGCCCTGGGCGACGAGACCTTCTTCTCCTCGCGCCGCCATCCGGTGCGCGTGTTCGTCAACCGCATGGGCTCGCTCGCCTGCGCCTTCGACGACTTCAGCGATGACCCGGGCCGCTCCTTCCTGGCCCATGTCCGCGACCTCGTGCAGGACGTCGCCCAGGGCGATTTCGACCGCATGGACGTCTACACGGCCAAACTGGACGCCCTCGAAACCTTCATCGCCGAGCAGACCCGCAACACGCTGAAGGCCGCTGGCGACGCCGCCGCCGTCGTCGAACGCCGCGAGACCGACCTGCGCCTGCAGCAGCGCTATGCGCTGCAACTGCAGCAGCAGCTGGCCCGGGTGCCGATGCAGGACTTCCTGCGCAGCTTCCTCGCCCAGGTCTGGAGCCAGGCCATCGTGCTGGCCTCGCGAGAAGGCGCGCCGGAGCGGGCGCTGCGCCTGCGCACCCTCGGCCGCACCCTGGTCATGAGCGTGCAGCCCAAGGGCGGCACGGCGGCCCGCGCCGACTTCCTGCGCGAGCTGCCCAATCTGATGCGCACCCTCAACGAGGGCATGGATCTGATCCGCTGGCCGGACGGCCCACGCAAGGACTTCTTCGGCGTGCTGCTGCCGGCACACGCCGAGTCGCTGAAGGGCCAGGCCCCCAGCGCCCTCGACACCAATCTGCTGATCAAGCAGCTTGATCAGATCTTCGGCGTCGCGCCGCCTGGAGAAGCCGATCTCGCCAAGCCCATCGCGGGCGAAAGCGCCCCCGGCGAGCTCGACGCCAGCCAGCGCCTGACGCCGGCCGAGGCCAAGAGCCTGGGCCTGGTCGAGGACGCCAGCGTCGACTGGAACGGCGAGCTCGATCTCGACCTGTCGGGCAACGACGCCGCCGCGGCGGCCGAGCCTCTGCAGGCCGTGGACATCTCCATCGACGGCCTGCCCGCCGCCGAAAGCCCATCAGAGCCCAGCGGCGGGGCCGGGCTGATGGACAACATGCAGATCGGCTTCGCCTACCAGATGCACACCGGCACCGAGTGGCAGAAGGTGCGCCTGGCCCATGTCAGCGCGGGTCGCAGCTTCTTCATCTTCACGCATGGCAGCCGCCACCAGGAGACGGTGACGATGACGGCCCGCATGCTGAGGAAGCTCTGCGAGGCCGACCGCATGCGCGCCTTCGAGAACGCTTACCTGCTCGAGCGCGCCACCGCGCGCGCGCGCGCGCAGCTGGCGGCGCTTACGCCGGCGCGCTAAGCCGTCGAGCCATTGCCAATGCCGTACCCAGGCTGGCTGGGTCGGCCAGGCCCCGCCCCGCGATGTCGAAGGCCGTGCCGTGGTCGGGGCTGGTGCGCACGAAGGGCAGGCCCAGCGTCACATTGACGCCCTGCTCCACGCCCAGGTACTTGACCGGGATCAAGCCATGGTCGTGCACCATCGCGACGACGACGTCGAACTCACCGCGGCGCGCGCGCATGAAGATGGTGTCGGGCGCATAGGGGCCGCTGGCATCCATGCCCGCCGCGCGTGCATCGGCAATGGCTGGCGCGATGTGCAGGATCTCCTCGTCGCCGAACAGGCCACCTTCGCCCGCATGCGGGTTCAGGCCTGCCACCGCGATGCGCGGCGCCGCGATGCCCATGCGCTGCAGCGCCGCCTGCGTGATGCTCAGCGTCTCGGCCACCGCCTCGCGGGTCACGCGCTCGATCGCCTCGCGCAGCGAGCAGTGGATGGTGACGAGCACCGTGCGCAGCTCCTCATTGGCCAGCATCATGCGCACCGGCACGCCACCCGCCAGCGCCTGCAGCATCTCCGTGTGGCCCGGATAGGGCGAGCCGGCCGCGTGCAGGGCCTCCTTGTGGATGGGGGCCGTGACGAGGGCGCGCGCCCGGCCGGCCTGGATCAGGCCGACGGCGGCCGCTATGCACAGGGCCGCGGCCGCGCCGGCACGGGCGTCGACCTGGCCCAGCGGTGCCTCGATCAGACCCACCGGCAGGCCCACGGGTTGCCAGACCGGCAGGCAGCGCGGCGGCACGCGGCCTAACTCCTCGGGCTCCTGCAGCTCGGCCACCGCCAGCCCGCCGCCGATGGCCGCAACGGCCCTCCTCAGCACGGCCACGTCGCCCACCACGAGGGCGTCGCGCGGCGCATTCTGGCGCCACAGCCTGGCGATGATCTCGGGGCCGATGCCGCAGGCATCACCCATGCTGACGACCAGGGGCTGGCCTAGGGAGTTTTCCGGGGTCATGCTGCATTCTTTCATCACCTCGGTGGCGCACTGGCAGACTGCCGACCGCCTGATCACGCCGTGGAGATTCTCTTGCGCAAGACCCTTGTTGCCGCCCTTGTTGCCACCCTGACCGCCGGCCTGCACCTGGCCGCACCGGCCGCCACCCAAGCGGCCCCCAAGCCCGCAGCCACGGCTGCCGACGCCTCTGCCAAGGCCCATCAGGCGCTGCAGGCCCTGTTCGATGAAGCCTGGGAGTCCGAGGCCCGCGCCGCGCCCGAATGGGCGACGCTGCGCGGCGACCTGCGCTTCAACGACAAGCTGAGCGACCGCTCCGAGGCCGGCCTCGCCGCCCGCGACGCCTTCGCCCGCGACATGCTGGCCCGCGCCCGCGCGGTGGACGTCGGCCTGCTCAGCGACACCGACCGCGTGTCCCTCGCCCTGTTCATCAACCGCTACCAGCAGGAAGTGGCCATGCAGGGCTTCGCCGGCTGGCGCACGTTGACGCTGGGCACGCTGTACGGCGCGCAGTCGGCGCTGGCCGGTTTTGCACGCAATGTGCCGGTCAACAACGAGGCCCAGGTCAAGCAGTGGCTGGCGCGCCTGGCCGCTTATCCGGCGCGGGTCGACCAGGAGATCGCCATCCTGCGCCACGGCCTGGCGCTGGGCTGGGTCACGTCCAAGCCGGTGCTGGCCCGTGCCATCGCCCAGGTCGAGGGCCAACTGACCGAGGACGTCACCAAGAGCCCTGCCTACGAGCCCTTCGCTCGCATGACAGTGGACGCCGGCGTCAAGGCCAACTACCAGACCCAGGGCCAGGCGGCCATGCGCGAGCTCTTCTACCCGGCCCAGCGCAAGCTGCTCGCCGTCATGAAGGACGAGCTCAGCCCCAAGGCGCCCGACAGCGGCTCGCTGTCGACCTACCCAGGCGGCGACAAGGTTTATGAGGCGCTGATCCTGCGCCATGTGACGCTGCCGCTGGCGGCCGGCGACATCCACACCACCGGCCTGCGCGAGGCCGCGCGCATCCGCGCCGAGATGGAGAAGGTCAAGGCCGAGGCCGGCTTCGACGGCGACCTCGCCGCCTTCAAGAAATTCCTCTACAGCGACCCCAAGTTCTTCAACCAGAGCGCCGATGAGCTGCTGGACGGCTACCGCGCCATCGCCAAGCGCATCGACCCCGAGCTGCCCAAGCTCTTCACCCAGTTGCCGCGCTCGCCCTATGGCATCCGCGGCATGCCGCCCTACACCGGCGAAGGCGCGGCCGACAACTACAACGGCCCGTCGCTGGACGGCACGACGCCCGGCTGGTTCAACGCCAACGCGATCGCCTTCAAGCGCCGGCCCAAGTGGGCGATGGAGACCCTGGTGGCCCACGAGACCGTGCCCGGCCATCACCTGCAGATCTCGCGCCAGGTCGAGCTGGGCGAGCTGCCCAACTTCCGCCGCCAATCGCAGTACTCGGTCTTCAGCGAAGGCTGGGCGCTGTATGCCGAGACGCTGGGGCCGCAGATCGGCCTGTTCCGCGACCCCTACACGCGCTTCGGCCACCTGCAGGCGCAGATGTTCCGCGCCGCCCGCCTGGTCACCGACACCGGCCTGCACGCGCTGGGCTGGAACCGCGACAAGGCCATCGCCTACATGATCGAGCAGACCGGCCACGACGCCACCTTCATGACGGCCGAGGTCGACCGCTACCTGTCCCAGCCCGGCCAGGCGCTGAGCTACATGATGGGCGAACTGAAGATCAAGGAGCTGCGCGCCCGCTCGGAAGCCGCCCTCGGCGCCAGGTTCGACCAGCGCCGCTTCCACATGGCCGTCATCGACCAGGGGGCCATGCCGCTGCCGCTGCTGGAGCAGCGCATCAATGCGTGGATCTTGAGCGAAAAGGCACGGCCATGAGCTACGCAATCGGCATTCCCGGCCAGCCCTGGGGCCCGACCGAGGTCGCCGCCTGGCGTGGGCGCCTCGTCAAGCAGCGCAGCTTTGCGGCTGACGTGGTCGCCGCCATCGAGCCCCTGAAGCAGGACTTCGACGTCAGCGAATACGGCGCCGTGGTCTACAACGGCGAGCGCTTCCCGCTGCTGGCCATCCGCAGCCGCGGCTGGCGCGACGACCTGCCCATCCACGTCGTGACCGGTGGCGTGCACGGCTACGAGACCAGCGGCGTGCAGGGTGCGTTGCAGTTCATCCGCGAGCATGGTCAGGAAGTCGCCGGCCGCGCCAACCTGCTGGTGGTGCCTTGCGTCAGCCCCTGGGCCTATGAGCGCGTGCAGCGCTGGAACTTCGACGCCCTGGACCCCAACCGCAACTTCCGTGCAGGCAGCCCCGTGCCCGAGTCCGCGGCCCTGGTGGCCTTGCTGGCGCCGCTGCGCGGCCGCGTGCTGATGCATATCGACCTGCACGAGACGACCGACACGGACGAGTCGGAGTTCCGCCCGGCCCTGGCGGCACGCGATGGCGAGGTGTTCGAGCCTGGCGTGATCCCCGATGGCTTCTACCTTGTCGACGACGCCGAGCACCCGCAACCCGAGTTCCAGCGGGCTGTCATTGCCGCGGTGGCCCAGGTCACCCACATCGCCGAGCCCGATGCCAACGGCCAGATCATTGGCTGTCCGCTGCAGTCGCCCGGCGTCATCAGCTTCGCGGTGCGCAGCCGCAACCTGTGCGCCGCCATCACCGGCGCCCGCTTCAGCACGACGACCGAGGTCTACCCCGACAGCCCGCGCGCCACGCCCGAGCAATGCAACGCGGCGCAGGTCGCCGCCACCCGCGCCGCGATCGCCTACGCGCTGGCGGCCGAGACCTGAACCTCAGGCGGCGTCATTCACAGACCAGCAGGCCCCTGGCGCCCACGCCATGCGTGGACTGCAGCAGCGACGTGGCATTCACCAGCCGCCCCATGCGGCGCCGCACGAAGCCGTCGGCATCGCGCTCGAGCTTGACGCAGAGTTCAGGGTCCAGCCCCATCGCGATGCGCTCCTCGAAGGTGGGCTTGGGCGAATTGCTGCGCGGGTCGGTCGTGGCCGGGTTGGCCAGGGCGCCGCGCAGGATTTCGGGGCTGGGCCTCAGGTTCAGCGCGCCGGGTGCAGAAGCCGCCGCACCGGGTGACACGGCCGCACCGGTCGCCGCAACCACGGGGGCGCCCTCGCCGCTCGGCGCGGCGGACAGGGTTGGCGTGGGTCTCGGGCTGATGCCCGGTGATGCGGCGGCGGGCGGCCGCGCCTGCACGCGCGCCGCACGCTGGCGCAACTGCGGCGGCTGCGGCACCAGGCGCAGCACCACTGAACGCCGCGCTTCTTCGCCTCCCGCCGGCCACCGTCGCGCCTGCAAGACGAGCAGCAGCAACACCGYGTGCCCCAACAGCACGGCGCAGACCGCCACCTGCCGGCGCCGGGACGAAGCCAGGCGCCAGCGGCCTGGCCGCATGACGGCCTCCGCCGCCTTCACGCGCCGGCCAGATGAAGGCCAAGCATCCCAAGGACACGAGTGGGCGAGCGGGCAACGCAGCAGCAGGAAGGCATGCCGGATGCTAGGAGCCGCGGCCCCGCGCCGGGTTACGCCAGGATTAGGTCAGGCTGGGTTGTCCACGTCGATGAACTGCCAGCTGAGGCCCAGGTCCTGGGCGACCTGGGCACCCACGCCCTGCACGCCATAGCGCTCGGTGGCGTGGTGGCCGGCGGCGATGAAGGCGACGCCGGTCTCGCGGGCGTAGTGGGCTTGCGGTTCGGAGATCTCGCCGGTGATGAAGACATCGGCGCCGGCCGCGATGGCCGATTCAAAATAGCCCTGGGCGCCGCCCGTGCACCAGGCGACGCGGCGCAGCGGGCGGCCGTCACCGGGCACGGCGGTCACGGGGCGACCGAGCCGTTCGGCCAGTTGCGCCGTCAGCGCATCGAGACCGGTCGCCTCGACGGCAGCGCTGAAGCCCAGGTCCTGTTCGCCGAAGCGGCGGTCCGCCGTCCAGCCGAACTGCGCGCCGAGCTGGGCGTTGTTGCCCAGGGTCGGGTGGGCGTCCAGCGGCAGGTGGTAGGCGAAGAGGTTGATGTCATGCTGGATCAGGCGGGCCAGGCGCTGCTTCATCCAGCCCGTCACGCGGCCGTCCTGGCCGCGCCAGAACAGGCCGTGGTGCACGAGGATGGCGTCCGCCTTGGCGGCGATGGCCGCATCGATCAGCGCCAGGCTGGCAGTGACCCCGCAGACGAGATGGCGGACATCTGCGCGCCCCTCGACCTGCAGACCGTTCGGCCCATAATCCTTGAAGCGCGCGGGCTCCAGCAACTGGTTCAGTCGGAGCTCCAGCGCGGCGCGATCGGTCATGGCTTGATGGGGATGTGGTGTTGAAACGGCTCTGGCTGATTTTCGCGCAGGCGGTCACCGTCATCCTCGCCGCACTCTTTGTCGTCGCGACGCTGAAGCCGCAATGGCTGAAGAACGCCCGCCTGCCCGACGCGACCATCGCCCAGACCGCGCGCCAGATCGCGCTGCCCCCATCCGCCGCCGCCTCCGTGGTGCGCGTGGGCTTTTCGCAGGCCGCGCGTGTCGCGGCGCCGGCGGTCGTCAGCATCACGGCCAGCAAGGCGCCGTCTCGAGCGGGCCGTGCGCACGAGCAGTTGTTCGGCTTCCCGTTCGGACCACGCCAGCCGCGCGGCAACCCTCAGCTCGGCCTGGGATCGGGCGTCATCATTTCGGCCGACGGCGTGCTGCTGACCAACAACCATGTCGTCGATGGCGCCTCCGACATCGAGGTCATGCTCAGCGACGGCCGCCAGGCCAAGGCCAAGCTGATTGGCACCGACCCCGAGACCGATGTCGCCGTGCTGAAGATCAATCTCCCCGACCTGCCGGTCATCGCGATGGGCGACGCGGCCAGCCTGGCTGTGGGCGACGTCGTGCTGGCCATCGGCAACCCCTTCAATGTCGGCCAGACCGTCACGTCCGGCATCGTCTCGGCGCTGGGCCGCAACCAGTTGGGCATCAACACCTTCGAGAACTTCATCCAGACCGACGCGGCCATCAACCCCGGCAACTCGGGCGGCGCGCTGGTGGATGCCGATGGCCGGCTGGTGGGCATCAACACGGCCATCTTCTCGCGCAGCGGCGGGTCCCTGGGCATCGGTTTTGCCATCCCCGTCGATGTGGCGCGCCAGGTGGCCTCATCACTGCTGCAGGACGGGGTCGTCGCGCGCGGCTGGATCGGCGTGCAGACGCGCGAGCTGACGCCGGAGCTGGCCGAGGCACTGAAGCTGGGCGATGCCAAGGGCGTCCTGATCGGCGGCGTCTACGACGATGCGCCAGCGGCCAAGGCCGGCATCAAGCCGGGCGATGTGCTGACCCGCGTCGGCGCGCATGCGGTGGCGACGCCGACCGAGCTGCTGGCCAGCGTCGCGGCGCTCAAGCCCAGCAGCCAGGTCGAGGTGAGCGTGCAGCGCGCCGGCAAGGCCCTGCAGTTCCAGCTCGCCGTGGCGCAGCGGCCGCGGCCGCCACGCAATCAGGACGACTGATCGGTGGTGGTCGCCTCAGCCTCGTCGGGCGCCTTGGTATGGCGCACGAAGTAGCCGGCGGCGAACAGGCCCACTTCATAGAGCAGGCACATCGGGATGGCCAAGGCCAGCTGGGAGACGATGTCCGGCGGCGTGATGACGGCCGCGACGATGAAGGCGACGACGATGAAGTAGCCGCGCCATTCGCGCAGCTTCTCGACCGACACGATGCCCATGCGCGCCAGCACGACGACGATGACCGGCACCTCGAAGGCCGCGCCGAAGGCGATGAACATGTTCATCACGAAGCCGAGGTAGGCCTCGATGTCTGGCGCCGCCGTGATGCTCTTGGGCGCAAAGCTCTGGATGAACTTGAAGACCTGGCCGAAGACGAAGAAATAGCAGAAGGCCACACCGCCGAAGAACAGCAGCGTGCTCGACAGGACCAGCGGCACCACCAGGCGCTTTTCGTGCGAATACAGGCCCGGCGCGACAAAGGCCCAGGCCTGATAGAGCACGATGGGCAGCGCCAGCATGAAGCCGGCCAGCATCGTGATCTTGATCGGCACGAAGAAGGGCGCGATGACGTTGGTCGCGATCATCTTGGTGCCTTCGGGCAGGTTGGCCACCAGCGGCGCGGCCAGCCAGTCATAGAGCTGGCTCGGGCCCGGGTAGAGGCAGAGCACGCCGAAGCAGACCGCGATGGCGATGACGGCACGCAGCAGCCGGTCGCGCAACTCCATCAGGTGGGTGACGAAGGGCTGTTCGGTGCCGGCGAGTTCGTCGTGGTCGGGGTTCTGGAAGGAGCTCATCAACGGATACCCGGCGGACGGAAGCGCGCCACTCGGGCAGCCCCTGATTGGGTGTGACGCTTCACGCCGGCCTTCTGCTTGAACCACACCGGCGTGCTGCCGCGCTTGAGGCGCCAGTTCTTCCGGGGATGGCGGTATTCCGGCGGCGGCGGCGCGATGGTCGTGCCCGCTTCGTAGGACGGGTCGCTGGTCACGTCGCTCCAGGTCTGGTTCAGGGCCTGGCTGGCCGAGTCCACCTCCTGGCGCACGCTCTGCTCGACATCGCGCGCCGCCGTCTCGAACTGGGACTTCATCTTCTGAAGTTCCTCCAGCTCGATGGAGCGGTTGACCTCGGCCTTCACGTCGGCCACATAGCGCTGCGCCTTGCCGAGCAAGGTGCCCACCGTGCGGGCCACGCGCGGCAGCTTCTCGGGGCCGATGACGATCAAGGCCACCGCGCCGATCAGCGCGATCTTGTCGAAGCCGAAGTCAAGCACTTAGGACTTGGTCTTGGCGTCGACGTCGACCGTGTTCGGGTCATTGACCTTGCGAGCGGTGACCTGCTGGGGCGCAGCGGCCGCGTCCTCGGACGCAGTGCCGTCCTTCACGCCATCCTTGAAACCCTTGACGGCCGCGCCGAGGTCGGAACCGACATTGCGGAGCTTCTTGGTGCCGAAGATGGCGATGACGACGACGAGGACGATCAGCCAGTGCCAAATACTGAATGAACCCATGATGTTGACTCCTTGTGGACTGGCTCAAATTCTAGGTGAGGGATGACCCTAGCATCAGGGGTCATTTCGAGGCCGAGCGCGTTCCGGTGCGATCGTGCTCAGCCCTTAGGTTTGGTCACAACTCAGCCTTTCAACCAGGGACGCGGGCCGCCCATCACATGCAGATGCAGGTGCAACACCTCCTGACCGCCGTCGGGACCGGTGTTGATGACGTGGCGGAAACCGTTGGTGACGCCCAGTTCCTTCATCAGCCGCGGGCCCAGGGCCGTCATCTTGCCCAGCAGCGCGGCATCGGCTTCGGTCACATCGCCCATGGACGCGATGTGGCGCTTGGGGATGATGAGGACGTGGACAGGCGCCCAGGGATGGATGTCGTGGAAGGCGAGGACGTCTTCGTCCTCATAGGCCTTCTTGCTCGGGATCTGGCCGGCGACGATCTTGCAGAACAGGCAGTTGGGGTCGTGAGTCATCTTTTGCTCGCTTCAGACCGGCATGGGCTTGCCGTCGTTCCAGTTCAGGAAGCCCTTGACGATGCGGTAGAGGAACCAGATGCCGTCTACGGCGAGGATCACGAAGCCCACGCCCAGCAGCAAGGTGGCAAAGCCCAGGACGCCCCACACCAGACTCCACCAGAAGGTGCGGATCTGCCAGGTGAAATGGCTGGCGTAGACGGTGTCCGCGGCGTCCTCGCGCTTGATGTAGTTGATGATGATGGCGACGACGCCGGTGAAGCCGGTGAAGAAGCTCAGCGCATAGAGGGCATAGACCACCATCGTCAGCTGCTTGAGGCTGGCCAGCTTCTCGTCGGGCGCGCCGACACCCAATGCCACGGGGCTAGGATCATTGTTCATGGCGCTTCTTTCGTCGGCGGGTTGCGGGACGCAAATTCTTCCAGGCCGGACAAGCCCTCGCGACGCGCAAGTTCCCTGAGCACGTCCTCGGGCGTCAGGCCGAAATGGGCCAGCGCGACCATGCTGTGGAACCAAAGATCGGCCACTTCATAGACGACCTTCTGCGGGTCGCCATCCTTGGCGGCCATGACGGTCTCGGTGGCTTCTTCGCCGACCTTCTTCAGGATGGCGTCCAGGCCCTTGTCGAAGAGCTTGGCGACATAGCTCGTCGTCGGATCGGCGCCTTTGCGGGAGGCGATGACCGCGCCGACGCGGTGGAGGATGTCGTCACTCATAGATCTTGCTCGGGTCCTTCAGGACCGGCTCGGTGGCGCTCCAGACGCCGTTTTCCAGCTTCTGGAAGAAGCAGCTGTGGCGGCCGGTGTGACAAGCGATGCCCGGCTCGTGGCCCAGCTGGGTGATGGTCAGCAGCACGACGTCGTTGTCGCAGTCCATGCGGATGGCGTGCACCTGCTGGAAGTGGCCGCTCTCCTCGCCCTTGTGCCAGAGCTTGGCTCGCGAACGGCTCCAGTAGACGGCCTGGCCGCGCTCGGCCGTCAGCGCCAGCGCCTCGCGGTTCATCCACGCGAACATCAGCACGTCGCCCGTGCCCTGCTCCTGGGCGATGACGGGCACCAGGCCCTTGTCATCCCATTTGATTTCGTCCAACCAGCTCATGGTTTCAGTCTAGGTGAGTGGGGCCGACATGGCCGCGCTCCGCGGCGAACCAATCCAGCACGGGGAAAGTGCCCGGCAGCACCGGCTTCACCTGCACGGGCAGATTGGCCCAGGCCATCTGCTGGTTCTCCAGCATCTGGAACTCACCCGTCCACTCGAACACCTTGCAGAAGTTCAGCCGCACCAGTGCGTGGGGGTAGTCGAAGATCTCCGTCTTCCACGGGTAGGCGGCAGCTATCTCGATGCCGATCTCCTCGCGCAGCTCGCGCGCCAGCGCCTGCTCGACGGTCTCGCCCGCCTCGACCTTGCCGCCCGGGAATTCCCAGTAGCCGGCATAGACCTTGCCCTCGGGGCGCGAGGTCAGCAGGAACTGGCCGTCAGGGGCGACGAGAACGCCAACCGCCACTTCGGTGATGGGACGTTCACTCATTCGGCCCGCCCCGCCATGTCGCGCGCGAATTGGTAGGCCACGCGGCCCGACCGCGAACCCCGCTCCAGGGCCCAGATCAGGGCCTGCTGGCGCGCGCCTTCGATGGCGGTGTCGTCGAGGCCGAAGTGGCGCAGCCACTGCGCCACGATGGCCAGGTATTCGTTCTGGCTGAAGGGATAGAAGCTGATCCACAGGCCGAAGCGCTCGGACAGCGAGATCTTCTCTTCCACCGCTTCGCCGGGATGGATCTCGCCATGCTCGCCATGGGTGCCCGAGAGGTTGTCGACCATCTTCTCGGGCAGCAGGTGGCGGCGGTTGCTGGTGGCGTAGATCAGCACGTTGTCGGTGGCGGCCGCGACCGAGCCGTCGAGCACGCTCTTCAGCGCCTTGTAGCTGGCCTCGCCTTCGTCGAAGCTCAAGTCGTCGCAGAAAACGACGAAGCGCTCCGGGCGGGCGGCGACCTGTTCGACGAGGTCCGGCAGGTCGACCAGGTCGGCCTTGTCGACTTCGATGAGGCGCAGGCCCTGGGCCGAGAACTCGTTCAGCACGGCCTTGATCAGCGAGCTCTTGCCCGTGCCCTTGGCGCCCGTCAGCAGCACGTTGTTGGCCGGCTTGCCGGCGACGAACTGGGCGGTATTGCGCAGCAGACGCTCCTTCTGCGGCTCGACTTCCTTCAGATCCGACAAGGCGATGCGGCTGATGGCACGCACCGGCTCCAGGCACAGCGCGCCGTGCCGTCGGCGGGCGCGGAAGGCGGTGGACGCGGCCCAGTCGGGCGGCTTGGCGGCGTGGGGCAGCACCGCTTCGAGGCGGGTCAGCAGGCCCTCGGCGCGGACAAGGAAAGATTCCAGAGCGGCAGACATCGCCGCAGTTTAGGCCGGCAGGCTCAGGCGATCGCCTTGAGCGAGGCTTCCAATTGCTCGGTCGGCAGCCGCTTGAAGCCCGAACGCGCATAGCGCTGCAGCCGGCCGATGATGAAGCTCACCCAGACCGAAGCCTGGGCGTTGGCCTGCACGGTCGGCGTCAGCGAGCCCTGCGCCTCGGCCGCGGTGCGCAGCACCTGGCGCAGCGAGGACTCGATGCGGTCGAAGAACTGGTTCATGCGCGCCACCAGGCGCTCGTTCTCGTAGACGAGGGCGTCACCCACCATCACGCGTGTCATGCCGGGGTTCTTCTCGCCGAACTGCAGGATGACGCTGGCGATGCGCGCGGCCTTGCCGGGCGGCGGCAGGGGGTGCGGCGAGTCGGCGATCTGGTTGACCAGGCCGAAGACGCTGCCCTCGATGAAGTCGATCAGCGCCTCGAACATCTGCGCCTTGCTGGCGAAGTGGCGGTACAGGGCCGCCTCGCTGACGTCGAGCTTGGCGGCCAGCGCCGCCGTCGTGACGCGGTCGGCGCCCGGCTGCTCCAGCATGCCGGCCAGCACCTGCAGGATCTGCGTGCGGCGCTCGCCGGGCTTGGGGCGCTTCTTCGGGCTGGAAGTGGGGTTGTCGGCGGCGGGCTGGTCAGCGTCCATGCCGACGATGCTAATCGCGCAGCCAGCCTAAACGGCGCGCTTCGTAGATCGCTTCCACCTTCGAACGGACGTGCAGCTTGCGGTAGACCCGCTTGACATAGGTCATCACCGTGTGCGGCGAGACCTGCATGAACTGCGCGATCTCGTCGAAGGTGAAGCCCTTGGCGGCCAGGTGCAGCACGCGCGACTCCTGCTCGGAGAGGGCGACGACCTCTTCGTCCGCCATCGTGGCGGCCATCGCCTCGGGCGACGGGCCGGTGGAGCCCTGGCTGCCAGGCGCCAGGCGCACCAGCAGACGGCGGGCGATGACGGGGCTGATGGGACTGCCGCCAGCGCGCAGCGAGCGCAACTGGCCGGGCAGGTCCAGCGCCAGGCTGTCTTTCAGCAGATAGCCGGTGGCACCCGCCTCGATGCTGGCCACCACATGCTGCTCGTCGCCAAACACGGAAATGACCATGACCTCGCACTGCGGCCGTGTCTGGGCCGCATGGCGGATCAGCTCGATACCGCTACCACCAGGCAGGTCCAGGTCGACGAGGAGGACGTCGGGCTGGAGTTGGTCGAACATGCGCCGGCCCTGGGGCAGGTCGGGCGCGATGCCCAGCAATTCAATGTCGGGCACGCTGCCGAGGGCATGCGTGAAGGCCTCCCGGAAGCGGGCTTGGTCTTCGACGATCAGGACCGAGAACGGGGACATGGACTCTGTGGGACTCTTCAAAGCGGGGAACCCCCATTGTCCGACGAAGATTCCCCCTCAGCCATGCGCGTCTTCCTTCATTACTGGGGGGAACGTAACAACGCGGCCAGCGAGCGTACCCGCCGGTCCACATAGGCGGGGCGGTGCTGCAGGCGCCGGCCATCGGCCGCCTTGCGCAGCCAGCGTTGCATCCAGACCGTCCCCATCCCCAGGCTGCGGGCCGCTTTCTGGTGGATCAGCGTGTCCTCGACGAGGATGCACTGCTCCGGTCGCAGCTTCAGCCGCGCCAGCACGATGCGGAACATGCGCGTGTCGGGCTTGGGGCGGGAGTGGCCGAAGATGATCATGTCCTCGACGCAGATCAGCCGCTCGAACACGCCGGTCAGGCCGATGGCCGCCAGCACGCGCTCGGCATAGCTGCGCGGCGCATTGGTCATCAGCAGCTTGCGCCCGGGAAGCCGGCGCAGCGCGGACAGGTCGTGGCCATGGCCGTGCAGATGCGCCTCCAGCCCGGGCAGCCTGTGCGTCTCGCGGAGGAAGTGGGCCGGCTTCACGCCATGGTGGCGCTGCAGCCCCGTCAGCGTCGCGCCATAGCGCTGCCAGTAGACGGTGCGCAGCACGGCGGCCTCCTCCTCGGTCAGGCCGAGGTAGGTGACCATATAGGCCGACATGGAGGTGTTCAGCTCGGCGAACGCGCGGTGCGAGGCGTTGTGCAGCGTGTCGTCGAGGTCGAACAGCCAAGTCTTGGGGCTTCGTCGACTCATCGTGAGCTGATCATCGCAAGTCCTCCCCTTCGGCTCAGACGCGGCACGAGCATTTCGTCTCATCGAGACGAAATCATCGTGCCGTAGGCCTGATCCGTCAGGATCTCCAGCAACATTGCATGCGGCACGCGGCCGTCGATGATGTGCACGGCATTGACGCCGCTCTTGGCCGCGTCGATGGCGCCGGCGATCTTGGGGATCATGCCGCCGCTGATGGTGCCGTCCTCCACCAGCTCGTCGATGCGGCGCGGCGTCAGCTCGGTCAGCAGCTCGCCCTGCTTGTCCAGCACGCCGCGGATATTGGTCAGCATCAACAGCTTCTCGGCCTGCAGCACCGTGGCCAGCTTGGCGGCCACGACGTCGGCGTTGATGTTGTAGCTCTCGTTGTGCTCGCCGAAACCGATGGGGCTGACGACGGGGATGAACTGATCGTCCTGCAGGGCCTTCACGACGCTGGGGTCGATGGCGACGATGTCGCCGACCTGGCCGACGTCGTGCTCCTTGCTCGGGTCGTCCTTGTCCAGCATGCGCAGCTTGCGGGCGCGGATCATGCCGCCGTCACGCCCCGTCAGGCCCACGGCCTTGCCACCGGCGGCATTGATGAGGCCGACGATGTCCTGCTGCACCTGGCCAGCCAGCACCCACTCGACGACTTCCATCGTCTCCTCGTCGGTGACACGCATGCCCTGGACGAACTCGCCCTTCTTGCCCAGGCGGCTCAGTGCGCCTTCGATCTGCGGCCCGCCACCGTGCACGACGATGGGATTCAGGCCGACGAGCTTGAGCAGCACGACGTCCTCGGCGAAGTCCTGCTGCAGGGCCGGGTCGGTCATGGCGTTGCCGCCGTACTTGATGACGATGGTCTTGCCGTGGAACTTGCGGATATAGGGCAGGGCCTGGGAAAGGATCTCGGCCTTCTCGCGCGGCGCGATGTGGGAGACGTCGGTGGCGTGGGGGGTGGTCATGGCTGCTCCGGGGGGACTTGCCGTCATTCTAGGAAGGGCCCGGGCACTCAGGCCCGATCCTTGAACACCAACTTGCATTGGCGCTTGTAGGCCCACCAGGCCGAGAGGCTCGCCGTCGCCAGTGCCGACAGCGCCGCCCAGGTGGCGACCGACGCATAGCCGAAGCCGGTGTCGCGGCGTTGCAGCCATTCGACGGCGCCGAGCAGCGCCGCGGCCAGCAGGAAGACCTGCACGAAGCGCAGCAACCAGAACCTCTCCAGAATCTTCGCCACTGCGGGCCCCGCGTCGAACAAGAAGGTGGGCGGCATTGTTGCCTGCCAGGGCCCGCACCATGGCGAGAATGCGGGGCATGCAAGCCAGCGCCTATCTGAAGCTCTCCATCGCGACGGCCCTCGTGACGATCGCCCTGAAGACGGCCGCCTGGTGGTGGACCGGCTCGGTCAGCCTGGCTGCCGATGCGCTGGAATCCCTCGTCAACCTGGCCGGCGCGGTGTTCGCGCTGGCCATGGTCACGCTCGCGGCCCAGCCGCCGGACGAAGGCCACCCCTATGGCCACCACAAGGCGGAGTATTTCTCCAGCGGCTTCGAAGGCATCCTCATCATCGCGGCGGCCCTGGGCATCCTGTGGGGCGCCGCGGACCGTTGGCGGCACCCGCAGCCGCTGGAGTCCATCGGCCTGGGCGTGACGCTGGCCGTCGTCAGCTCGGCGCTGAACGGCTGGATGGCCTGGGCCATGCTGCGCAAGGCGCGCGAGGTGCGCTCGGTCGCGCTGGCAGGCGATGCGCGCCACCTGATCACCGACGTCTGGACCTCGGCCGGCGTCGTGGCCGGTCTGCTGGGCGTCATGGCCACCGGCTGGCATTGGCTGGATCCGCTGCTGGCCGTCATCGTGGCGCTCAACATCCTGCGCGAGGGTGTGCACCTGATGCGCGAATCCACCGGCGGCCTGATGGACCAGGCCCTGGACGCCGAATCCATGGCCGAGGTGATGGCGGTGCTGGATGGTTTTCTCCATCCGCATGCCATCCGTTTCGATCACATCGCCAGCCGCGTGGCCGGCCAGCGCCGCTTCGTCGACCTGCATATGCACATGCCGGCGAGCTGGACGCTGGGCCGCGCGGCCGCGCTGCGCGTGGACGTGGAGCAGGCGCTGATGAGCGCGGTGCCGGGGCTGCGCGCCAGCATCCAGCTGCTGCCCATGGACGTCGAGGCCCACACCATGGACCAGGAAGACCTGCTGTGATCGCCGCGCCGCAAGCCCTCTCTCGCCCCTGATTTCCCATAGGCGCAAAGTCCTGCCGGCGCCACCTCGGGATCGCAATTTTCGGGAATGTCCCGCCCCGCGACTTGGGGTTGTTGCTGGCGGCGGTGGGACGTAGTGTCAGCGCCATTGCGGCCGAAATGGGGTCTTCATCATGAAGCAGCTATTGGCAGGACTGGCGCTCGTCGCGCTCGGGGCACCGGCGCTGGCCATGCCGACGTTGGTCGAAGGCTTCGACGACATCAGCCTGCTGGGCGCCGCCGGGTGGAACCAGATCAACAACAGCAYGCCGGGCGGCAGCACGAGTTGGTTCCAGGGCGACAACGTCAGCAGCTTCCCGGCCAGCTCGGGCGCCGCCAACTCCTATATCGCCTCCAACTTCAACGCCGCCAGCTTCGGTGGCGCGATCAGCAACTGGTTGATCACGCCGATGCTCACCCTGCACAACGGCGATGTGCTGAGCTTCGTCGTGCGGGTGGCCGGCAGTGGCTTCCTCGATACGCTGGAAACCCGCCTGAGCCTGTCCGGCGCCAGCAGCGACGTCGGCGCCACCACCTCCAGCTTCGGTGACTTCGCAATCCTGCTGGGCAGCTATTCGTCGACCAATGACGACGGCTGGGTGACGCAGAACTACACCATCTCCGGCCTGGCCAGCGACACCCTCGGGCGGCTCGCCTTCCGTTACGTGGTGGGCGACACCTCGGTGGACGGCAACTACATCGGCGTGGACACCGTCCAGGTGAACGCCGCCGCTCAGCGGCTGCCCGAGCCGGGCACGCTGGCGCTGAGCGCGCTCGCGCTCGCGCTGGCAGGCCTGTGGCGGATACGCCGCCGAACCTGAGCTTCGTTCGGCCGCGCTGGCCGACCATCACGGCCCACCGGCGCCGGCCCTTTGTCTAAGTCGTGAACTAGCAAGGAGCAAGCATGGATCTGCATACCTTCCATTTGCGGCCGGTATCCGCCGCGGCGTCGGTGGCCTTGATCATGCTGGCGGCGCCAGCCTGCGCAGCGGAAGGCCCCGCAACCGACAGCGCATCAGGCCAGGCCGCCAGCGGCATCATGAGCTTCCCGCATGTGCGCGTGATCAATGCGCCCGTGGCAGGCGCGGGCAAGGCAGCCCAGCTGCCAGCCCAAACGCCCGCGATGACCGCCTTCATCGACCCGGCCACCGGCCAGCTGGTGCAGCCCACGGCCGAGCAGGCGGCGGCGCTGCAGGCTGCTGCCGCCGCTGCCGCTGCCTCGCGGCAAGCGGCCAAGACCAACGGCCGCGCGCGTGCCATGGCCGTGACCCAGCCCACCATGCTCTACGGCCCCGACGGCAGCGTGGGCATGACGCTCGACGACAGCTCGGCCAGCTATGCGGTCGCGCGCAAGGACGCCAAGGGGCGGCTGCAGCAGGCCTGCGCACCCACGGCAGAGGCCGCCATGGCGCAACTCGAGGCCGCCGACCGGGCAGCAAAGGGAGGGCAAAAGTGAATCACCACCTCACCGCAATCCCGGCGCGCACGGTGCTCCGCGGCGCCCTCCTCGGCGGCATCGGCCTGGCCTTCTCCGCCCTGACCTTCGCCGCTTCGACCATCGTGATCGTCAATGGCGATCCAGCCGGTGTCGGCTTCAATGACGCCACCCCGGCGGCACCCGTGGGCGGCAACCCCGGCACCACCCTCGGCCAGCAACGCCTGAACGCCTTCCAGGCTGCCGCCAACACCTGGGGCGCCACCCTCACCAGCAGCGTCACCATCCGCGTGCTGGCCACCTGGGAAGCCCTGACCTGCACCGCCACCGGCGCCGTGCTCGGCAGCGCCGGCGCGACCGAAGTGTTCCGCGACAGCCCCAGCATGCCGGTGCCCGGCACCTGGTTCGGCAAGGCGCAGGCCAATATGTTAGCTGGCGTCGAGCTTGACCCCGCGACCGCCGACATCCGCGCCCGCTTCAACATCAACCTGGGCCAGGCGGGTTGCCTGACCGGCATCTTCTTCTACCTCGGCCTGGACAACAACCACGGCACGAACGTCGACCTGGTGACCGTGCTCACGCATGAGTTCGGCCATGGCCTGGGCTTCCAGACCTACACCAACGCCAGCAGCGGCGCACAGCTCGCGGGATTTCCAAGCATCTGGGACCACTTCCTGCTGGACGCGGCCACCGGCAAGCTCTGGAAGAACATGACCAATGCCGAACGGGCCGCCTCGTCGCTCAAGAACGGCAAGCTGGTCTGGACGGGCAGCAACGTCAACGCCAACCTGGCCACCGTGCTGCAGGCCGGCACGCCGCTCCTCAGCATCAGCATGCCGGCCTCGGTGGCGGGCAACTACTCGGTCGGCACGGCTTCCTTCGGGCCGGCGCTGTCCAGCCCCGGCCTGACCGGAGAGATCATGCCCGTGGTCGACACGGCGCCCAATCTCGGCCTCGCCTGCAACCCGCTGTCGGCGGCCAATGCCCTGGCGGTCACGGGCAAGATCGCGCTGGTCGACCGCGGCGTCTGCACCTTCAACGTCAAGGTCAAGAACGCCCAGAACGCCGGCGCGATCGCGGTGATCGTGGCCGACAACGTGGCCGGTTCACCGCCACCCGGCCTGGGCGGCACTGACGCCACCGTCACCATCCCGTCGGTGCGCATCACCCAGGCCGACGGCGCGGCGCTCAAGGCGGCGTTGGCCACCCGCACGCGCACGCGTTCGGGCATGTTCGCCAACCTGGGCGTGGATCTGTCGGTGCGTGCCGGTGCCGACGGCGCCGGCCGCATGCTGATGTTTGCGCCCAACCCCTTCCAGGGCGGTTCGTCCGTCTCGCATTTCGACACCAGCGCCTTCCCCAACCTCTTGATGGAGCCATCGATCAACGGTGACCTGAGCCACTCGGTCGTGCTGCCCAAGGACCTCACCTACCAGTTGCTCAAGGATATCGGCTGGCTTTGAAGGGGCGCTGGGGCCGGGCGCCCCGCCCTGTGCTGCAATCCCGACAGGATCACAGCACAGGAGGAGCACTTGATCAGTCTGCTGCAGCGCGTCGCCCAAGCGCGCGTGGAGGTGGCCGGCCGCGTCACCGGCGAGATCGGCCAGGGTCTGCTGATGCTGGTCTGCGCCGAGCCGACCGACAGCGAAGCGACGGCCGAGACGCTGATTGCCAAGGTGCTGAAGCTGCGCGTCTTCAGCGACGACGCCGGCAAGATGAACCGCAGCCTGCAGGACGTGGCCGGCGGCCTGCTCATCGTCAGCCAGTTCACGTTGGCGGCCGACACCAGCGGCGGCAACCGGCCGAGCTTCACCGGCGCGGCGCCGGCCGAGCAGGGCCGGCGGCTTTACGAACACACGCTGGCATTCGCGCGCAGCCAGCATGCTGTCGTCGCCAACGGCGAGTTCGGCGCCGACATGCAGGTCCACCTCGTCAACGACGGGCCGGTGACCATTCCGATGCGGATGGGCTGATGGCCAAGATCGTCCACATAGCTTCGACCACCGGCCTCGAGCCCGTGCTTGACCAGCCGCGCGAAGACCGCCGCCTCAGCGGTGCGCCGCGGCGCCAGACCTGGACGCTGCACGAAGCCGGCCCGATGAGCGCCGGCATCTGGGCCTGCGAGGTCGGCCGCTGGCGCATCGTCTTCCCCGCCGGGCGCCAGGAGTATTTCCACGTGCTCGAAGGCCGCGTGCGCCTGCACGGGCCGGACGGTGCCGTCGACATCGGCCCGGGCCAAGGCGGCGTCATCCCGCCGGGTTTCGAGGGCGAGTTTGAAGTGCTGGCGCCGGTACGCAAGCACTTCGTCCTCGTCGACGTGGGCTAGCCGAGCTCGATCGTCCAGCGATTCACGCTGCCCGGCGCCGGTCGCGCCAGCGCCAGCGCGCCCATGCGGTAGGCATGCGGGCGGCGCAGGGCGGTGATCTCCTGGCCCGACTCGTCCCGCACACGCACGACGCCGTGGCCGCGCGGGCCGACGCGGTAGCTCAGCTCGAAGCGCAGGTCCGCCAGCGTCAGCTGCACGGTCAACCCGTCCAGCACCGCCGGCATGACGGGGTCGACGACGAGGCCGCCCTGCTCCAGCCTCAGCCCGAGCAGCGAGTTGATGACCAGGCCCAGCGCAATGCCCGGGCCGCTGGAGTAGATGCGCCAGCCACCGTCCAGCGCCACCTCGCCGGCCAGCGCACGGCCATAGTGGGCCTGGGCCTCGTAGCGGTCGGCGAAGGCGGCGTCGGAGCTGGAGTAGTAGCAGTTGGCCTGGCGCCGGCTCGCGCTCGGCACGCGGTCCGTCAGCGCGATCGGGTGGGCAAGCGTGAGCGCGTGCAGGAAGGCCTCGGCGTGGCCGAGGTGGGCCAGCATCTGCGCATAACGCAGATGGGCATGCATATACATGATGCCGATCTCGCGGCCGAAGAAGGTGCTGGTCTCGGCGCGCTGGAAGAGCTGCGAGGGGCCGCCGCGATAGGGCAGCGGCGCGTCGAACAGGCGGGCGCCATCGGGGCCCTTCAGGTGCAGCTCGATCAAGGCCGCCTGCACCGCCGCCTGCTCGGGCGTGAAGAGCTCGTCGATGACGGCATGCATCATCGGCAGCAGGCTGTAGCGCAGGCCGGTGCGCGTGTCGCGCGGATGGATCCACAGCTCGCGTTCGCCCTGCTCGGGGAAGAGTGCATAGCCGGCGACGACATCGTCCTGCACCAGCAGGCGCTGGAACTCGGCGCGCACGCCCATGGCTTCGGCCGTCAGCGCGGCGGCTGCATCGGCGCGGCCGAGGCGGCCCAAGGCCGTCGCCAGCGTGTGCAGCATCTGGTGGTGCAGCGTGACCGTCCAGGCGCTGCACAGGCGCTCGCGCAGGGCCGGGTCGGCCGGCTGCAGCGAATCGTTCCAGTCGCCATGCCAGTAGGCGGCCAGGCCCGTGCCGGGCACGACGCGCTGGCGGATCAGCGCCAGCGCTTGCTCGACATGCGCAGCCAGGCTGACTGCCTCACCACCGTGGAAGGGCAGCACCTCGTCGAGCAGACCGGCGTCGCCGCTGGCGATCAGGTATTGCGCCAAGGCCAGCAACGGCCAGAAGACGATGTCGCCATGCGAGTCACCGGCACGGATGTTGGACTCGCGCTCGAAGAACATGAACCACTGCGGCCAGTCGCCGTCGGGGTTCTGGGCCGCGAAGACGCGCAGCAGCAGGTCGCGCACGGGAGCGGTCTGGCCGAGCGCCAGCAGCATTTCCAGCGGCCCCTGGCAGACATCGCGCGTGCCCCAGCCGCCACCCGAATACTGCTCAAGGCCGCGCGGCGACAGATAGTGCACCAGGGCGTTGTGGGCATACCAGGGCAGGATGTCGCTGAGCTGCGCCAGGGCCGGGTGCTGCCATTGCGGCAGCGTCAATGGCTGAGCGGGTGGCGGCAAGGTCTCGAGCAGCTCGCCGCGCAGCGTCAGTGAAAAAGCATGGGCCGGCGAGAAATCCAGGCACAGCAGCGGCTCGCCGCGGCTGACACCGTCGTCGAACAGCCGGCCGTCGTCGCCGACGATGGACAGGCCCGGCGCTTCGACGACGAGGCCGCCGCCGGGGAAGCGTTCCGCCAGCTCGCTGCCCTCGGGCGGTGTGATGCGCAAGCGGTAGTCGCTGTGCTCCCACACAGGCTTGGCCGACGCGGCACCATCATCACCGCCGACCGCCAGGTTGATGCTGGCCCGCAGGCGCAACGCGCGGCCCTTGAGCACACGCAGGCTCAGTGCCATCGCATCCGGCGCGGCGCCGGCCGACGCGATGACCTCGATGACGCCGGTATCAAAGGCATACAGCCAGCGGCAGCGCTGCGGCTGGATCTCGAAGGCCGACGGCAGGCCAAGCAGCTCCCAGTCGCAGGCTTGCTGCTGCACGAACAGCCGCAAACCGGCCGTGCCGAACAGGCCGAGCAGGCTGCGCTGAGTGGACAGCAGGCGGTTGATGCTGACATGGCCCTGGGTCAGCATGGAATGGAAGACGCCGCCCATCCAGCAGGTGGACGTCAGCGCGCCCTCGTCGGGCACGAGGTGGTCGCCGCTGCGCAGGATGTGGCCATGCGGTCGCTGCACGAGCAATTCCTTGGCGCGCAATACGACGTGGCGGCTCTCATCGGCGAAGAAGCTCAGCAATTGGCCGTCCTGCCACTCCTCGTGGCGGCGCTCTCCGGGCAGCCAGGCCGCCAGGTCCTCGGCGCTCAGCTCGCGGCTGGCCAGCATCTGTGCGCTGGCGAACAGGCTGGGCGTGGGTGCCAGGCCAGGCGCGTCCAGCATGGCAGACGGTTGGGCCTCGGGCAGCGCCAGCACGGCGGGCAGGCGCCCCAGATCGGCATCGCCGCTGGCCTCGGGGTGGTGGGGCTGCAGCGCCAGGAAGAAGCCAGCCGCCGTGCGCTCGCCGGGCGCCAGCGCGATGGCCTCGTCCTGCAGTGCAACGACGGCATGCTCGTGCTGCAGGCGCCGCCCCGGCAGGCCGCTCAGCAGGCCTGGCGGCGGCGCGCCCTCACGCGCGGCATGGCCCCACACCTGGCTGGCGTCGGTCGCGAAGCTGTCGGCGCGGCGCAGCGAACCCGCCAGCAGCCAGGGGTGGCGGCCGCTCTGGGCCTGGTTCTGGCGCGCGGCCAGCAGGGCACCGTGGCGGGGGTGCTGCAGCGGCTGCAGATCGATGTAGTGGCTGACGTAGAACTCGTTGGTGCGCGCGGCGCCATAGTCGGCCAGACCGACGTCCTGCACCAGCACGGGCGAGATCTCGCAGGCGGTGTCGCCCAGATTCGCGGCCTGCAGATGCCAGAACAGCACGGGCTCGCTGGCCGACAGGCGCAATTGCAGCCGCAAGGCCAGGCCCTCCCATTCACCGCGCATCTCGAAGCCGCCTGCATCGCTGTGCACGCTCAGCGGCGAGCGCGGCCCGAGCAGCGGCACGATGCGCCAACCGCTATCGCCCGCCTCGCGGCGGCGCAGCCAGACATTGGCCAGCCCGCCTTCCAGCTCATTGCCCGGAAAGAGGTTGAGCATCAGCGCCGGCCCGAACATCAGCCGGCGCAAGGCGCCGTGGGACAGCAGCTCGGCTTGGAGGCCGGCCGGATTGCTAAGCGAGTGAGCGGTCATGTTTGTCGCTGCGCCAACAGCCAGGGCAGCAGATCGGGGTCTTGATAGGCGGGGGTCCAGGAGTCGTGGCCGACGCCGGGATAGATGGTGAAGCTGACCCGGCCGCCCACGGCGCGCAGCGCGTCGACGCAGGCCTGCTGGCCGGCCAGCGGCACGGCGGTGTCGGCATCGCCGTGATAGGCGCGCACCGGCACCTCGCGCATGGCCTCGACGGAGACCGGGTCGCCGAAACCGCAGACCGGCGCGATGGCTGCGAGGTCGCGCGGATAGGCGCTGGCCCAGTTCCACACGCCGTGGCCCCCGAGGCTGAGGCCGGTGGCGAGGCTGCGCCGGCGGTCCACGTAGAGCCGCGCCTGCAGGGCCAGCATCAGGCGGTGCAGGCGCTCGGGCTGCCAGCGCGCGCCGTCTTCGAGCTGCGGGCTGACGATGATGAACTGCGGGTTCACGCCGCGTGCCGCCCACGACGGCGGGCCGTGGATCTTGACCTTCTCCAGGTCGGTGCCGCGCTCGCCCGAGCCGTGCAGGAAGACCAGCAGCGGCCAGCGCTCGCGCCTCTCGGTGTAGGCGCGCGGCAGCGACACCCACATGCGCTCGCCCTCGATCTCCCAGGCCCGCTGCTCACCAGCGGCCAGGCCGGCAGGTGGCGTCGGCGGCATGGCCGCGCAGGCGCTGAGCAGAGCGGGCGTCGTCAACAGCAATTGGCGGCGGTTCATCGTCATGGCGTGGGCTCCAGCTGAACGGTGGTGGCGTTGGCGGGCAGCGGCAACTCGCGGCCCTGCCAGCTCAGCGCTTGAGTTTCGACGTTAGCGCGCGGCAATGGCCCTGCGCCAGGCCAGGCCAGGCGCATCTCGCCGCCCAGCCGCTCGGGGCGGCGGTCGATGTGCAGCGTCCAGCCGCCGTCGGCGCGCTTGAGCAGGCGATAGTCCAGCCGCCCCCAGGCGGTGGACAGGCCCGCGACGCCGATGTCGCCCGCCTCGCGCCAGCTCGCCGGCAGGCCCGCGCCGAGCACCAGGTCGGTTTCGGTCTCATAGGCGAGCAGGTCCAGGGCCGAGCGCAGATAGTCGGACGAGACCCAGGCATGGGGCATGTCGCCGAGGAAGCCCGGCTTGCGCGCATCCGGCCGCACGACCTCGGCCCACAGGTTCCAGCCCGCGGGGCGCTGGTGGCCGAAGAACCAGGCCAGCAGCCGGTGCGCTTCGTCCGCCCGGCCCAGTCGCACCAGGGCGCTGACATTGCGCAGCTCGTAGGGCGTGTAGTCGGCCCAGGCCTTGCGGCCCTCGATGCGGGCCAGGGCCTCGGCCCAGTAGCGGTCGAAGGTGGCGCGCAACAGTTCGGGCGCGAGATGGCCAGCCTGGGCCGGGTTCAGCGCCATCGTCGTGGACGTCGCATCGAAGTCGCCGCGATCGGCGGCGCCGGCGATGTGGGTGATGCCGTAGTGCTTCGCGGTCGCGGCGATGGAGGCGGCCAGGTCGGCCGCGAACTCGTCGCGCGACACCGCCCAGCGCACGGCTTGCGCCGTGTCGCCCAGGGCCTGCGCGATCTGTACCGCGTCCTTGTAGCCGCGCAGGGCCCAGAAGTCGTCCCAGTAGGCGTAGGCGGCCTTGTCCGAATAGCCCTCGTGGCTGATGGAGGGCGGCATCAGCCCCTTGAAGCGCGGGTCGGCATCGGGCTTGCGCTCGCTCTGGCGCAGAGCTTCCATCCACGCGACGACGCGCTGTACCTTGGGCCAGTGGCGCTCCAGCAGCGCGCGGTCCTGGGTATGGCGCCAAAGTTCGGCGACGGCGAACAGGTATTGGCCGTGGCTGTCGTTCTCGACGACGGGATCGGCGCCGCGCTGATCCACGCAGCAGGGCACCTTGCCGGATTCGAAGATATGGCCGCCGAACCAGTCGACGAACTCCCTCGCCGCCTGCGGCTCGCCCATGCGCACCAGACCGGCCACCATCATGGCGCCGTCGCGCACCCAGGAGCGGGCATAGGAGCGGGTGCCGGGTCGCAGCGCCGGGCCGTCGCGCGACATCAGGATCTGGGCCAGCGCGCTGCGCAAGGTGTCGGCCACTGGCTGGGCCTGCGGCGGCAGCTGCAGCTCCAACACGCCGAGGCGGTCGCGCCATTGCGCGGCGGCCACGGCGAAGCGGGCGTCCAGCGTGGCGGTGTCGCCATTGCCCGTCACCCAGCCGAAGCTGCGCGACTCGCCAGGCGCCAGCTCGACGTCAAAGCGCAGCAGCGCCGAGGGCAGGCTCTCGACATCGCGCAGGTGCGTGAGCGGCGGCGCCTGCAGCAGCGCGGCCAGACCCGGGCCGCTGCTCCAGGGCGCGGCGCGGACTTCGGTGGGCGCCTCGCGCGGCGTCAGGCGCAGTCCCGGTGCCGTCAGCGCGCCCTCGGCCCAATGCAGGGAAGGCAGCGGGCTGATGCCGCCCTGCGTCGACAGGAATTGCTGCGGCGGGTTGACCTGCCAGGGGCGCAGTGCGAGCAGCAGCGCATAGTGCTGCGGTTTCGGCGTCGGGTTGCGCAGCGTGTAGCGGGCCAGCAGCTTGGGATCCTTGGCCGGGCCGTCGGCGGCGGCTTCGACGCGCAGCTCCACGTCCGCATGCCGCCACTGCACGACGGGCAGCGCGTGCTCGACGAGGCTGTGCTCGATGCGCGCCTGAGCCCAGGTGACGAGGCGGCCGTCATCCAGCCGCACAGCGGGTTCGACGCTGGGGCCGCCACGGGCCAGCTCGATGGCGCCGTCTTCGCTGACGAGGCCGGAGCGCTGGGCGCCGCCGTCGACGCCGACGACGGTCCAGTAGTTCTGCTCGCCGAGGAAGGCGCGCGGCAGCTCACCACGCGGCAGCGCGCGGGCGAGCTCGGCGACAGCGGCGTTGCTGTCGGGCCATTGGGCGGCGTCACGCAACTCGAGCTCGGGCGGCTTTTTGCCCTCGTAGCGCAGCCGGATCCAGCGCCACTCCTGCTCGCCGAGGAAGAGGGCCCGGCCGGGGCGTGCGGACAGCAGCTTCCAGCGCCGGTTGTCGTCCGACACCTCGACCCGCAGCGGCGCGCCGCTGGCGAACCACAGGCCGTTGAACTCACGCAGCTGCTGGAAGTCCAGCGTCACCTCGCCGGCACCCTGCTTGCGGCGCGGTTCGGGCCAGGCCTTGGGTGCGGGCTCGCGCGGCTCGCGGCCGATCGCGCCGACACACAGGGCCCCGGCCCCGCCGCCATCCTGCTGGCCGGCGACGACGACGAACTCGATGAACTGGCTGCGCTTGAGCACGCGGTCTTCGGTCGGGCCCCAGGCGAAGGCGATGTGGCGGCGCTTGAAGCGCGTCTCGGTCAGCGTGTCGGGCAGGGCCAGCGCCGGGCGGTGGATCCACCAGACGTTGTCGCCGCTGGCATCGACGAATTTGATCTGCACGTCGTTGCCGGCGGTCTTGCCCTTGAGCTGGGTGGTCAGCGCGAAATCGGCCGGCCAGTCCAGCGGCAGTTCGCGGCGCAGCACGGCATAGCCGGAGACGCCGGTGAAGTCGTAGTCGAGGCAAAGGGAGTCGTCGCGCGCGTCGCGGCGCAGGCTGGCCTTGACCTGGTCGGAGGCCGTCGCTTTCCAGCGGCTGGCGTCCTTCATGTCGTCCAGTACGACGGCGCCCGCGCAGGGGGCGGCCAGCAGCAGCAGGCAGGCCAACAGCTTCTTCATTTCACGCTGCCCATCAACAAGCCCTGCATGTAGTAGCGCTGCAGGGCGACGAACAAGGCCAGCACCGGCAGCACCGTGATGACGGCGCCGGCCATCATCAGCTCGCTGTCCTGCACATGCTCGCGCGACAGCGCGGCAAGAGCGACGGGCAGCGTGTGCATCTCGCCGTCGGTCAGCACGATCAGGGGCCACATGAAGTCGTTCCAGCTGCCGAGGAAGGCGAACACGGCCAGCGTGACGAGGACAGGCTTCAGCGTCGGCAGCACGACGCTCCAGAAGATGCGCCACTCGCCGGCCCCATCCAGCCGCGCCGCCTCGAGCAACTCGTCCGGCACGCCGCGCGCGTACTGGCGCACCAGGAAGATGCCGAAGATGCCGGCCATGCTGGGAATCAGCACGCCCATCCAGGTGTTCACCAGGCCCATGCCCTTGAGCATCAGGAAGAGGGGCAGCATGGCAACCTGGCCCGGAATCACCAGGGCCGCGATCAGCAGGCCGAAGACGCGCTCGCGGTGGCGAAAGCGCAGCTTGGCGAATGAGTAGCCCGCCAGCGTGTTGAAGCTGACCGAGACCAGCGTGCTGATGACGGCCAGGCCCAGGCTGTTGACAAAGGCGCGCTTGAGGCCGCCGTCGCCGAGCAGCTGCTGGTAGTGCGCAAAAGTCGGATGCTTGGGGATCAGCGGCGGCGGCAGGCTCTGGGCCGTGCCGGCCGGCATCAGCGACACGCAGACCATCCAAACCAGCGGGAAGGCCGCCAGCGCCGCAAAGGCCCACAGCAGGCCGTTGACGAAGACCGTTTTGGGCTTCATGCGCCCTCCCCCGTCAACCGGCGCTGCACGGCGATCAGGCCCTTGCTGACCACCACGATGATGACGAAGAGGACGAAGGCCACGGCCGAGGCCAGGCCCAGGTTCCACCACTTGAAGCCTTCCTCGTACATCAGATAGAGCACGCTGACCGTGCTCTGCAGCGGCCCGCCCTGGGTCATCACATAGGGTTCGGCAAAGAGCTGGAAGTAGCCGGCCGTCGTCAGGATGGTGACCATCAAGAGCGTGGGCGCGATGCTGGCGAGCGTGATGTAGCGGAACTGGGCCCAGCTGCGCGCACCGTCCAGCCGCGCGGCCTCGTACAGGTCGTGGGGCACGGCCTGCAGGGCGGCGATGAAGATGATCATGTTGCCGCCGAAGTTCTTCCAGGCGGCGAACAGGATGATGGTGGGCATGGACCAGTGCGGGTCGCCCAGCCAGTCCACCGGATCCAGGCCCAGCGACTGCAGCGTGTAGTTCACCAGGCCGTACTTGACGTGGAAGAGATAGCGCCAGATGACGGCGACGGCGACCAGCGTCGTCACCACGGGGGCGAACAAGGCCGTGCGCAGCAGCGGCTTGAAGCGCACGAGCTTGCTCTGCAGCAGCACGGCCGCAGCCAGCGAGACGCCGATGGACAGCGGCACGCCGAGCACGACGAAATAGAGGGTGTTGCCCAGGGCCTTCCAGAACAGCGGCAGGCCGAGCACGTGCAGATAGTTGTCCAGGCCCTGCCAGCGCAGATTGCGCAAATCGGCCAGGGCATAGATGTCGAAGTCGGTCAGGCTGAGCACCAGGCCGGCGAAGACCGGCACGCCGAAGAAGAGGGCAATGACGATCAACGCCGGGGCGGCGAAGGCCCAGGCGGCGAGCGACTCACGACCGCTGTGCTTCATGCGACGACCTTTCGGTCCAGCATCCAGCGCCGCTTTTCCAGGATGCCGTCGACGAGGGCATCCAGCCGCTTCACCGTCGTGTCCAGGTCGGTCACGCCGTGCACCGCGCGCGTCGCGGCGAGCTGCATCTCCTTCTCGATGCGCTCCCATTCGGGCACGGCCGGCGCTGCGCGTACGCGCTGCAGCTGGCGGTGGAAGGCGGCGGCGTGCCTGTCCTCGGCCAGCGTCGCGCCGTTCAGCGGCAGGGCCCAGGCGCTGCGCCGCGCCGGCAGGTCACCGGTCAGGCGATAGAACTCCAGCTGCACATCGGGCCGGCTCAGATAGCTGATCAACGCCCAGACCTCGGCCTTGTGGCGCGAGCGCTTGAACATCGCGAGGCTGGCGCCGCCAGCGAGGGACGCACCGGGGCCGTTCGGGCCGGGCAGCTCGGCGGTGATCCAGGCATTGGCCAGTTCGGCCGGCAGGCGGCGCTTGAACTCGCCGATGTCCCAGGGCCCGGACATATAGAAGGCGAAGTTGCCGCGGCCGAACTCCTGCCAGAGGTTGCCGATCTGCACCTCGCTGACGCCGGGCGCCTCGCCGCGCTGGAAGCGCTCCAGGTAGAAGCCCAGAGCGGTGCGAAAGCCTGGCGACGAGAAGTTGCCGTAGCGGCCGCCATCACGCAGCACCTCGCCCGGCTGCTGCAGGGCCAGGGCCAGCAGCGGCGCGGACTCGTTGGTGGGCAGCAGCATGGGCTTGTCCATGCCGTGCTGGCGCAACCTGGCCAGTGCCGCGCGCCAGTCGTCCCAGCTCACGGGCATGGACGGGATGCCGGCACGCGCCAGCAGGTCCTGGCGCACGAACATCAGCCGCGTGTCCACATACCAGGGCAGGCCCACGCGCTGGCCACCGGGCGCATTCGTCGCCCAGATGCCGTCGAAGTAGTCACCCGGTACAAGAGCCGGCGTGCGCGCCAGCCAGGGCTCCAGCGCCTCCAGCGCGCCCAGGGCCTGCATCTCGGGCAGCCAGGTGTTGCCGACCTGGGCGAGGTCGGGCGTCGCGTCGCCGGCGAAGGCGGTCAGCAGCTTCTCATGCGCGGCCGTCCAGGGCAGTTGCTCGACCTTCACGCGCACGCCCGGGTGCTCGCGCTCGAAGGCCGGCATCAGCTCGGCCACGACCTCGCTCTCGCGGCCCATCGCCCAGAAGCGCAGCGTGGTGCCGCGCTCTTGCGCGCAACCTGTCAGGGCTGCTGCGGCGGATGCAGTGAGCAGGTCGCGGCGGCGCATGTCAGAAGCTGTGGGCGGATCCGGCGCGCCCGAGCAGGCCGTTGCAGTGACGCCAATCAAGGCGCAAAGCGCAGTCGTAGCTGGGGCTACGGCGAGCATTTGCAACGCCGAGTGGCGGCGCTGCGGCGGGATGAGGGGGCGTGAGGGATTCGTTCACAGCTTCTCTAGCCAGCCCCCGGTGAAGCCGGCGCGCTTGAGGCCGCGCACCAGATGCGCGTTCTTGYGCATGACCTGCCACACCAGCTCGCCGCGGTGGTTGCCCATCATGGCCAGCAGGGGGCCCTGGTCGATGCCCAGCATGTCGGTGTCCACCCAGCCCTTGCCGGGCTCGATGCGGCCATGCGTGAGACGCACGTCGGGGTAGTTGAAGCTGGGATTGAAGGCATCCCAGAAACCATAGCGCCCCCAGGTGTGCGGGTAGCGCTCCTTGATGGCCATCAGCGCCGGGATGACGATCTCGGGCGCGAAGGCGATGGAACTGCCGGCCGCATAGGGCGCCAGCGTGCCATCGTCGTACAGGCCCATGCCGCGGCCGGCATAGCTGATGAAGCGGCGCTTCTCGGTCTTGCCGGCGGTCGTCTTGTAGGCCAGCTTGATGTCGGCCGGGCCGTCGCTGGCGCTGACACCCCAGACCTCGGCGCTGTAGCCCTGCCAGCCCAGCGGGTTGGCGGCGGCGTAGTCGCGCTGCACATAGGTGGCGCGGCGCGAGTTCTCGAAATAGTCCAGGCCCTTGGCACGCATATAGGCGTCGCGAATGCCGCGGAAGTCCACCCAGCAATGCGTGAACTGGTGGCCAAACAGCGGCGGGAAGCGCAGGAAAGTCTGGCCATGGCTCTCGCCCCAGCTGTGCTCGTCGTAGGTGCTGAGCCAGGCGTCATAGGCCTCGGGCAGCACCGGCCGCGTGGGCGAGCCCAGGGCCAGCAGATAGACCATCATGGCCTCGTTGTAGCCCTTCCAGTCGGACGGGATGAAGCCCTTCTCGGGCGACCAGCCGTGGCTGATGGACGGCGGCCGCACCTGGGCCCAGGCCCAGTCGACGCGGCCGTAGAGCTCATCTACCAGCTTGCGGATGGCGGCCTCGTCGGCATGCTCGCCATCGAAGTAGCTCTGGGCATGCAGGGCGCCCATCAGCAACAACGCCGTGTCGACGGTGGACAGCTCGCACTGGGCGAAGCGCAGGCCCTCCTTCATGTCGAGGAAGTGATAGAAAAATCCCTTGTGGCCGGCCACGCCGGTCTTGCCCGGGCCCTGCGGCAGGCCGGCGAAGAAGCGCAGCGTCGTCAAGGTGCGCTCGCGCGCCTGGGCTCGCGTGATGTAGCCACGCGCCACGCCGACCGGATAGGCGCTCAGCGCGAAGCCGACGGCCGCGATGCTGGCGAAGGACGGCGTCGGCCAGCGGTCGGGTGCCAGGCCGGTCTTCGCATCCGTCGTCTCCCAGAAGAAGTCGAAGGTGCGACGCTCGAGGTCGGCCAGGAAGGTGTCGGCCGCGGGCGCCGCCGTCTCGGCCCAGCTGGGCAGGTTGGCGGCCAGGGCAAGGCCGGCGCCGTGTGCAAGGACGGCGCGTCGGGTCAGCAAACTCATGATGGGGGTGATTGTGGGAGCCGGCCTTGCATTCGGCGCAGCCAGCTCCCGGACTTCAGGATCAGAACGTGTAGCTCACGCCCAGCTTGAACTGCCGCATCGTGCCGCGCACACCGGTCTTGGTGTCGAAGTGGTCGTTGTCGCCACCGAGCGCGTTCTTGGGCGGGGTCGACGGGCCACCGACCCAGTCGTCGTAATAGCCCCAGTTGGCGGTGTTGAACAGGTTGAGCACGTCGGCGCGGATCTGCAGCTCGCCGCCATAGACCTTGAAGCTCTTGGCCAGCGCCATGTCGAGCTGCTTGAAGGTGTCGGAGCCGCGCGCGACGGCGACGCAGCCGTTGGCGCCGCTGAAGCCGGTATGGCAGTCCACCACGCGCCGCGGCTGGCCGTCGCCCACGGTCAGCTTGCCCGAAAGCTGCATGCCCCAGGGCAGGCTGTCGATCAGGCCGCCCACCACCAGGCGGTTCTTCTCGGCATCCTTGGCCGGCCGGAAGCCGTAGGTGCTCTTGCCGTACGTCCAGTCGAAGATGTCATCCGACCATTCGTTGTTGGTGGTCTTGGCGTCCGTGTGGGTGTAGGCCACCGTCATGCTCCAGCCGCTGGCCTGGGTGTAGGGCTTCTCCAGCGACAGGAAGAGGCTGGTCGACTTGTTCTGGCCGACGAAGTCGCCGAGCACGATGGTGCCGTAGTTGCGCGGCGCACCGCCCCACAGCGGATCGATGGAGTTCGAATTGCCGAAGCCGCCGTTGGGGTCGCGATTGCCGTTGAACCAGATGAACTGGTTCTTGGCATGGACCTTCGAGATCGCGACGTCCATATTCCATTGCCCCAGGGCCTGGCGCAGGCCCAGGCTCATCTGGTCCGCGAAGGGCATCTTGAAATCGTTGCGGATCATCCAGGTCTCGCCATTGGGCTGCTGGTTCTTCTGCAGTTCGTCCAGCGCGTTGTTGGCCATCCTGCGGTCGTAGCTGCGGCCCACCCCGCCATAGATCACCGAGGCCTTGTCGCCGAACACGTCGAAGGACGCGCCCAGGCGCGGCGCGAAGGCCGTCTTGAACTCCTTGCGCGAATTGCCGGTCGCGATGTAGTCCGCGATATTGATGCCCCCCTTGGCCATCGACTGCGCATACGTCTGGCCAGCAGGTGCCGTGATGCCATCGACGGTGCGGCCGTCCAGCGCATTCAGCATGGCGATGCGATCAGCCGGCGTCACGTATTTGTTGTTGAGCATGTTGTCTTCATAGTCCCAGCGGATGCCGAGATTGAGTTCCAACTGCTTGGTGAGCTTCCAGTCGTCCTGGATGTAGATGCCGTATTGCTTGTTCTTGAAGTTGGCCGTGGCATCGGGCACCGCGAGGCGGATGTTGCACTGGTCGCTGGACAGGCCGCTGCTGCTGACGTTGGTGCCGGTGCAGGCCAGGCCGCTGAAGTAGGGCATGCCGGTCGTCGTGTTCACCACGGTGTCGATGGCGGCCACGCGGAAGGCCGTGCCCCTGAGGTCGTATTCCATCGCCTTGAGCTGCACACCGCCCTTGAAGACGTGGCCCGCCAGGCCCGTGTAGCTGAGGTCGTCCTTCAGGTAGAAGCCGCTCTGGCGGCGGTCCTGGGCATTGGGCGAGCCGCCGTCGAAAAAGATGTCCTGAACGTTGTTGATGGCGTTGGTGGGCGAGTACTTGTAGCGAACCAGCGGGGCGCCGGAGTCCGACTGCGGGTTCCACTTGGTGCTCTCCCAGCCCACGCGGGCCTCGTTGAGCCAGGTGTCGCCCGTGTACTCGTGCTTCAGGTCGAGGCGGTACTCGTTGTTGTTGTTGTTGATGGCGGTGCTCTTCGAGAAGCGATCGCCGTCGACCGAGTAGCCCGTTTCCTTGCGCAGCGTCGTCGTCAGGTCCAGGCGCTGGCGGTCGTCGATCTCGGCCGACAGCTTGCCGAACAGCAGATGCTCCTTGAATTCGCCCTTGAACGAGCCCTGCTCTGCTGCAAGCGTGGCAATGACACCGGGGCTGCCCGGGTATTTGTCCAGGTTGGTCGCGGTCAGCTGGCGGGGCTTGTCGAGCGTCTTGCCGTCATAGGCGACGAAGTAGTGCAGCGTGTCCGGCTTGATCGCACCGCCGATGCTGAAGCCGCCTTCGAGCTGCTTGTTGGACGGCGTGGCGATGCCATTGGCCTCATCACGCTTCTGGATGGGGCTCAGCGAGGTCCAGTTGCTGCCCGTGCGGTTGACGTAAACGTTTCCATGCGTTTCATTGCCGCCCGATTTGGTGACTGCGGAGATGGCCACGCTGGAGACTTGGTCGTACTCGGCCTTGTAGTTCTGCGTCAGCACGCGGTACTCGGCGATGGCCGTCTGCGGGAAGGGATTGCCGCGGCTGGTGTCCTGGCCGGAGACGCCGCCCCGCAGGATGTTGTTCTTGCGCCCGACGCCATCGATGAAGACGTTGAGGGAGTCCTGGTTCTGCGAGCCGCTGCGCACCCGCGTATTGCCGGCGGGGTCGGTGTCGAAGCGCACGCCCGGCGCGAAATCGGCAGCCGACAGGAAGTTGCGCGACGCCTGCGGGATGGCCTCGATCATCCGGTTGGAAACCGTCATGCCAACCTGCGAGTCGATGACGCCCTGGCGCTGCGCGCTGCCCTGGATGACGACGGTGCCGAGCTTGGCGTCGGTGCTGGCCAGGTCCAGCGTGGCGTTCTGTCCCACCGACAGCGTGACGAGGCTGCCCGTGGCGGCGCCGCCGACGCGGATCTCGTAGCTGCCCGGATTCAGGCCCAGCAGCACATAGCTGCCGTCGGCCAGGGTCTTGGCGCGATAGGTGTTGCCGTTGCTCTTGTTGACGGCGACGACATCGGTGCCGGCCGGCGCCGTGGCGCCCGCGGCGGTGATGGTGCCGCGCACGGTCGCGTTGGATGACTGTGCCTGGGCGGCGCCGGCGAGTACGAAGCAGACGGCCGTGGCCAGCGCGTGGCGGCGCCAGTGTTTGCAGTGGGAAGCGTTGCTCATGATGTCCTTGTCTCCTGGTTGTGTACTGTGGTTCGGACGGGATTCAGGTGCTGCCGCAGGACTGGCGCACGACGAGCTGCACCGGCATGACGGTGGCGCTCGGGTCGGTAGCGTTGCTTTCGAGGGTGTCGGCCAGCGCATCGAGCGCCTGGCTGCCCAAAGCAGCAATCGGCACGTGCATGGTCGTCAGCGCGGGGCTGACATAGCGCGCGATGGGGATGTCGTCGAAGCCCGCCAGCGCCATGTCTTCGGGCAGGCGCACGCCACCGGCTTGCAGGGCGCCGAGCAGACCGATGGCCATGATGTCATTGGCGGCGAAGACGGCGTCGGGCCGCTCGGCCGCCGGCAGGGCCAGCAACGCCGCCGCGGCGCGCTGGCCACCGGCTTCGGAGAAGTCGCCTTCCAGCAGCCAGGGCTCGACACCGGCGGCCAAGCCGGCGCGGTAACCACGCTCGCGCTCGCGTGCCTCGAAGTTGGCCTGCGGCCCGCCGAGGAAGGCGATGCGGCGCCGGCCGCTGCGCACCAGGTGCTCGGTCATCGCGCGCGCACCGCCGAAGTTGTCGACGGCGAAGACGCGCTGCGTCGGCTTGCTGACGCCGGAGTTCAGCAGCACGGCCGGCAGGGCCGGCGGCAGGTTCTGCGACAGGAAGTCGTCGTCGGCATGCGGCGACATGACGATGAGGCCGTCGACACGGCCGTTCATCGCGCGCAGCGCGGCAGCGGCCTCGTGGGCGTCGTCGTGGGAGCTGGACAGCAGCAGGTGCAGGCCGCGCGCGCGGGCGGCCTGGTCGATGCCGCGGATCAGCTCGGAGAAGAACTCACCGTGCAGGTCGGGCAGCAAGGCGCCGATGGTGTCGGTGCGGCGCGTGATGAGGCTGCGCGCGGCGCCCGACGGGCTGTAGCGCAGTTCGCGGGCGACTTCGACGATGCGCTGGCGCGTGTCGGGCAGCACGTTCTCGGCGCCGTTGAGCGCACGCGAGACCGTGGCAACCGACACGCCGGCGACGCGGGCGACATCCTTGATCGTGGCGGGAGAGACCGTCATCTTGTTCTCAGAGGTTGGCGCCATGGGAAGCGATGACCTCAGCATAGAAGCGCGCGCTGGCCTTGGGCGTGCGCTTCTGTGTCTGAAAGTCCACATGCACGAGACCGAAGCGCTTGGCGAACCCAAGAGCCCACTCGAGGTTGTCGAACAGCGACCAGGCGCAGTAGCCACGCACGTCGGCGCCACGGCTTATGGCGTCCTGCACGGCGGCGATGTGGGTGCGCAGATAGTGCACCCGCAGCGGGTCGTCGATGCGGCCGTCTATTGAACTGGGGGGGTCGTAGAAGGCGGCACCGTTCTCGGTGACGTAGAGAGGCAGGCCGCCGTAGCGCTCGTGCATCCACACCAGGGTGTCGGCCAGGCTTTGCGGGTGCAGCTCCCAGCCCGTCTCGGTGTAGATGCCGCCGGGCTGGCGCTGCGGCGCGGCGGGCACGGGCCAGGCCTTGGCGTCGTGGCGGACGACGGCGCGGGTGTAGTAGTTCAGGCCGAGGAAGTCCACCGGTTGCTTCAGCGCCTCGACCTCGGCGGCCGGCCAGTCCGGCCAGGCTTCACCAAAGACTTCGCGCAGCTCGTCCGGGTAGCTGCCCAGCAGCGCCGGGTCGAGGTACTGCCGGTTCATATAGGCGTCGGCCAGCCTGGCCGCATGGCGGTCGTACTCGCTGGCATCGGCAGGCAGATGCTTGGGCTCGATGTTGACGACGAGACCGATCCTGTTTTTGCCGGTCGCCCGGTAGGCCTGCACGCCCTTGGCGTGGGACTGCATCAGCCGGTGGGCCACGATGGCCGCCTCGAAGGCGCTCTTGTGGCCGGGCGCCAGCGTGCCATGCATGAAGCCGCCGTCGGCCACGACCCAGGGCTCGTTGAGCGTGACCCACATGGGCACGCGGTCGTCCAGCGCCTTGAAGCAGACCTGCGCATAGTCGGCGAACCAGTCCGGCATGTCGGGGTTGAGCCAGCCGCCACGGTCGTCCAGCGCGGCGGGCAGGTCCCAGTGGTGCAGCGTCGCCATCGGCGTGATGCCGGCGGCCAGCAGTTCGTCGACGAGGCGCTCGTAGAAGCCCAGGCCGGCCGCGTTCACCGCGCCACGTCCTTGATTTCGACCTTCAGGCAGCACCCGGTTCCAGGCGATGCTGAAGCGATAGGCGGTCAGGCCGAGCTCGCGCATCAGCGCGACGTCGTCCTTCATGCGGCGGTAGTGGTCGCAGGCCATGTCGCCGGTGTCGCCGCCGAGCACGCGGCCCGGCGTGCGCACGAAGCGATGCCAGTTGCTGACGCCGGCCCCATCGGCCAGCGGCGAGCCTTCGATCTGATAGGCGGAAGTCGCGCAGCCCCAGAGGAAGCCAGGCGGGAACGGTTGTCTCATCCGTATGCCGACTCCGCTTGCACGGGTCGGTCTCTGCGTCGTCATGTAAACGTTTACATGCATTCTTTCCGTGAATACTTGACGAGTCAACAGCGTGTTTACCCGCTGCGTGAGCCACGGCTGCAGGGGCCTCTCCTGGCAAGTCCCGAATCGGGCACGTGCGGCGCGCTGCTATCGTCCGCCCGCCAAAAAAACCAGGGAGAAACGCATGTCCATTCAAGAAGACCCGATCGTCCGCAGCGCCGCCCGCTGGTTCTGGTGGATCGCCGGGCTGTCGCTCGTCAACGCCGTGATGTTCCACAGCGGCAGCGACGGCAACTTCGTCCTTGGCCTGGCCATGACGACGCTCGCGAACGCCATGTTCGCGTCGATGCTGCCGGTGGCCATCGCGCTGACGGCTCTGACCGTCGGCTTCTACTTCGCGATGGGCCTTTACGCCCAGCGCGGCAAGCTCTGGGCCTTCTATGCCGGCCTGGCGCTCTACATCGTCGACGCGCTCATCTATCTGAAGTTCGAGGACTGGATGTCGGTCGGCTTCCATGCGCTGGCGGCCTTCTTCATCGCCCGGGGCCTGATGCGCGTACGCGAGCTCGAGCGCCTGCCCGCGGCCGAAGGCGCCTGAGCATGAGCGGTGCGCCTCCCGACGGCCTGCCGGTCTACCGCCTGCTGACCGGCCCCGACGACGCGGGCTTCTGCCATCGCGTCAGCGAGGCGCTGGCACTGGGCTACCGGCTCTACGGCTCGCCGGCGGCGACGTTCATCGGCGAGCGAGTCATCGTGGCGCAGGCCTTGCTCTGGCCCTCGGCAGACGATCGCGTCAACGGCTGAAACTCCCTCCCCGCGAGCATCGCCGTCCCCTCGGGGACCGCCTGGACTTGCCTGCGTTCAGCGGGGCAAGGCCAGGCGAGGGGCACCACATCAATCCGCGTAGATGCCGGCCGCCTTGATGACCGGCGTGAGCTTGGCGATCTCCGCCTCGACGAACTTCTTGTGATCGGCAGGCGTGAGGCGGGCGTCATTGATGATGACCGCACCCAGGGCCTCCTGGCGCTTGTGGAAGTCGGCATCCTTGAGCGCCGCGCGCAGCGCCGTGTTGATCTTGTCGATGACGGCCTTGGGCGTGCCCTTGGGCGCGTACATGCCGTGCCAGACCGTCAGATTGAAGCCCTTCAACCCCGATTCGTCCGCCGTCGGCAGCTTGGCCAGCACGCCGCTGGTCAGGCGCTTGGACGACATCACCGCATAGGCCTTGACCTTGCCGGCCTCGATCTGGCCGGTGGTGTTGGTGGTCTGGTCGCACATGATGTCGACCTGGCCGCCGAGCAGGTCGTTCATGGCCGGCGCGGTGCCCTTGTAGGGGACGGTCGTCATGTCGATCTTGATGGCCGACTGGTACAGCAGGCCGCACAGATGCGAGGCCGAGCCGACACCGGCGTGGGCCAGGTTGATGCTGCCCTTGTTGCTGTCCAGCCATTTGCTCAGCTCGGCATAGTTGCCGGCCGGCAGGTTGGGGCGGCCGATCAGCGTCATCGGCACCTCATTGACCATGCCGAGGTATTCGAAGTCTTCCAGCGTCTTGTAGGGCAGCGAGCGGTACAGGGCCGGTGCACTGGCGATGCCGATGTGATGCAGCAGCAGCGTGTAGCCGTCGGGTGCGGCCTTGGCGACCTTGTTCGCACCCAGCGTGCCGCCGACACCGCCGACGTTCTCGATGATGATGGTGGCGCCCAGGGGCTTGCGCAGCGCCTCGGCCAGGTCACGGGCAACCTTGTCGGTCGGCCCGCCGGCCGCGAAGGGCACGATCACCGTGACGGGCTTGTCGGGATAGTCGGCAACGGCGGTGCCGGCAGCCATCAGGGCCGCGAGGGCGATCAGGGTCGTGCGCATGGGGTCGTCTCCAGGGTGCTTGTGCGCGCGATCTTAGGCATAGCGCTGCACCCGGCGCCCCCGGGATGGCCCCAGGCTCGTCCCGTCAGGGGTAGCTCAGCGTCAGCGTGTAGCGCTGCGTGCTGCTGCTGCCCGAATAGGCGCCCACGCGGATGTAGACGGCCAGCGCCGCAGCCCCGGTGTTCTTGTAGCTCATGGACTCGGTGCAGGTGCCGCTCTCCGACGACGTGAGCGTCGTGCCGCTGGCGTTGTGCAGATAGAGGTCGTAATCGAAGGCGGCCGGGCAGCTCATGTCGACGCGCAGCGTCTTGCCGGCGGCCAGCGTGACCTTGAAATAGTCCTTGTCGGTCGTCGTGGCCATGGCGCCGCTGAGGGTCGTCTGGTTGGTGACGACGTTGGCCGTGGCGATGGTGCCGTTGGACTCAGTCTCGTTGAGCGTCGCGCTGGCGTTGCTGATGCTGAAGTTGACAGCCGACGAGGCGCCCGAGTTGCCGGCCGCGTCGTACGCGCGGGCGACCAGGCTGTGGCTGGCGTTGGTGAGCGTCGTCGAGTCCAGCGTCATCGAATAGGGCGAGGTGGTGTCGCTGCCCTTGACGACACCGTCGACGACGAAGTCGACACGCGCCACGCCGACGTTGTCGCTGGCCGTGGCCGACAGCGTGATGGTTCCCGCCGTGCCGGACTCGCTGGCCGTCGCAGTGGGCGGCGTGGTGTCGACCTGCGAATTGGACTGCGTGACCCAGACGGGCGCCGTCCACAGCATCTTGCCGTCGTTCTGCGTGATCTTGGCGTAGTAGAAATGCTCGCCGACGGCCGGCGTCGTGCTGGCCGTGGCGCTGCTGGCCAGCAGCGTGACGGTGCCGTTGCGCTGGGGCACGCCTTCGTAGATCTGCACGCTGGTGGCCGTCTTGCCGCTGCTGCTCACGTAGCCCACGCTCAGGTTGAGGGCGCCGCCGTTGGCGAAGCGCTCGCCCATCACATGGCCGTTGGCGGTCAGCGCGATCTGCGCCGTCTTGTCCATCGTCGCGAAGACGCGGCGCGCCTTGATCGCATCGAGGAAGCTGGTCTTGCTCAGCGCCGTGCCGTTGGGGATGAGGATGCCCGTGCGGTTGGTGTAGGACTTGCCCCAGTTGGCGCAATGGTTGTCCTGGTTGCTGGCGGGTGCGACGTGGAAGCCGCGTTCCAGCATCTTGTTGAAGGCGTCCTCGAAGTTGCTGAGACCCGTCTCGGTCTCGGTCGTGTTGGACGAGAAGGCCGAGCTGTTCAGGATCTCGGTCAGCACCATGACCTCGTCGCCATCGGCGCTGTAGCCCAGGGCCGTGCCACCGACGAGGAACTGGCCGGTGGTGTCGGGATGGTTGAACTGGCCGACGAGGCCGAGCTGGCGCATCGTCGCGTAGAGCGCCGCGTAGTCGCTCTTGGCCGTGAAGCGGTCGCCGAAGAGCTGGTTGCTGCTGTTGTATTCCCAGGCGAACAACTCCGTGCTGTTGAAGATGTTCATGTGGCCGCCATTGCTGATGACGCCCCATTCCATGCCGTAAAGGGCAAGGTAGTTGGACGTCGTCGCGGCGGTGGCAGCGGAGAGGCCGGCCTGGTAGCGGCTCTTGGCAGTGGCGGGGCTGCCGCTCGCGTTGGTGCTGGAGGAGCCGTCGAAATAGTGGTTGTGCTCGGAGGACATCAGGATGTCCAGGCCGGCCGTCTTGCCATAGGTGAAGGCGTCGGCCGGGCCGAAGGCACCCGTCTGCGCGGGCTGCGACGACGAGCAGCTGCTCAAGGCGCCGCCGCCGTCCGAGTCATTCGTCTGGCTGTGCAGATTGGCGTAGTAGACGGTGTAGGGCAGGCTGTTGATGGCCGGCGCCGACTGCGCCTTGACGAGGCCCCGCCCGGCCGCGGTGGCCATGGGCGCATAGGGCGGCAGCTCGACGCTGGCCGGCTGGCCGAGGGCGATCGGCCATTGCTGCTCGGCATGGTCCAGCGCTGCGGCCGCGGCCAGCAGGCGCTCCTGGCGCCCGGTTGTTGCGCCCTGGCTCAAAGCGGTCGCGGCGTCGAGGCTGGCGGCCTCGAGCTTGAGTTGGTAGAGGCCATCGGCGAGCGCCGTGCCACCGGTGCCGCGGCCGGCCCAGCGTACGCTGGCCGTCACCGGCGCGCCGGCGTAGCGCGACTCGCCGCTCCAGCGCTGCAGCACGCGGCCCTGTGCGTCGACGAGGCTGAGCGCCCACGCAAAGACCTGGCCGTCGGCGATGCCGGGGTGGTCCATCTGCACGCTGAACACGCGCTCGCCGCTGGCGGCCGTGACCGCAAACGGCGCGGACAGCGTGGCCGAGAACTCGTGATGGTCAGGGTCCTTGGCGCGCGGGCGCACGGCGGCGGTCTTGGTCAGGTCGCCTTCGGCCTGGGAAGACTGGGCAGAGGCCTGCGGGTCACTGCTGTTGCCGCCTCCGCAGGCTGCGAGCAGCAGCACGAGCAGGGTGGGCGGAAGATGGCGAGAAAGCCGGCGATGGGTCATGGCGCGTCCTCAGCTGGTGCCAGCGGTGGCCGGCAAAGCGGCGGACTGTGGTGGCGCCGCCAAGCTGAGTCCATGCGGGCCTTCCTGTCACCGATTCAGGTGAGGGCCTGTTCACACTGCGGTAGCAGGCCCCGCCGGCCCCGAGGTCTTCAAACGCGCGTCACACGGGGCGGCGATCCTCGATGACCCGGCCATCGTTGGGCAGGCTGCCCGGCGCCAGCAGCTCGACCTCACCGCGCAGCTTGGTGATGTCGCGCAGCGCCATCTGCAACTGCTCGACGAGGCCCTCGATCGGCTCGGCCTCGATCTGAAGGCACATGCGGTCATTGGYCAGCTCACCCTCGACGACGAGGCGGGCCCGGCCACGCTGGCCGCAACGTGACAGCACCTCGGCCACCTGGCCCGCGTGCACGAACATGCCACGCACCTTGGCCGACTGGTCGGCCCGGCCCAGCCAGCCGCGCAGGCGCTGGTTGGTGCGGCCGCAGGGACTTGCGCCCGGCAGCACGGCGGACAGGTCGCCGGTCGCGAAGCGGATCAAGGGATAGCCGGCGCTGAGCGTCGTCACGATGACCTCGCCGACCTCGCCCTCCGCCAGCGGCTCACCCGAGCCGGGCCGCACGATCTCGACGATGACGCCCTCGTCGACGACCAGGCCCTCACGGGCCGCGGTCTGGTAGGCGATGAGACCGAGATCGGCCGTCGCGTAGCACTGGTAGGCGTTGACGCCATGATCGGCAAACCAGCTGACCAAGGCCGGCGGGCAGGCCTCGCCGCTGACGAGGGCACGTTGCAGATAAGGCAGCACATGCCCGCCTTCCGCCGCCTTCTCCAGCAGGATGCGCAGCAGGCTGGGCGTGCCGGCATAGGCCTCGGGCTGCAGGTCCAGCAGGGCCTGCAACTGCAGATCGGTGTTGCCGACGCCGCCTGGCACGCTGGCTGCGCCCAGTGCACGCAGGCCCGCCTCCATCATGGCGCCAGCTGGCGTCAGGTGGTAGCTGAAGCCCACATGGGCGAGCTGACCGGCGCGGATGCCGGCCGCATGCAGGGCGCGAGCGGCGCGCCAGGGGTCGATGCCGTCGGCGTCGGGCTCGGGCTCGTACAGCGGCCCGGGTGACTGGAAGATGCGCCGCGGCATGCCGGCGGCAAAGCCACCGAGGCGCAGCGCCCGCCGCGCGGCCTGGGCGGCGGCGAGGCTGCTCTTGCGCGTCAGCGGCAGCGTGGCCAGCGCGGTGCGCGAGGTGATGCTCGCGGCGTCGACGCCGGCCAGCAGCTCGGTGTAGGCCGGACTGCTGGATTGAGCATGCGCGATCTGTTCCGGCAGCGCAGCCATCAGCGCGGCCTCGCGCTCGCCGGGATCACGGACCTCAAGGCTGTCGAAGAACTCGCCTGAATTCACTCGTCTTCCTTCCAGCGCGTGAGCCGGCGCTTGATCTCGTCCTGCAGCTTGCGCAGTTCGGTCGCCGACTTCAGCGTGAAGCTGTCCCACTCGGGCGTGCGCGCCGGGCGCTTGGTGAGCTGGACCTTGACGGTCGCACCCTCCACCGCCAGCTTGAGCACCACGTCGGCGCCCAGCATCCAGCCTTCGCCCCGCTCGGCCAGCACGCGCTGGTCGCGCGCAAAGCGCTTCATCGTCAGCAGCGCCGAGTCCGCATCAAAGGGCGGAGGCGCCATCTCCCAGTTGTCATCACTCATGTCGGCCCCCACGTCGTTTCACTCCTGCCCCCCGAGGGGGCGCTCGCCGGCTTGGGACGGCCCTGCGCTCGGCTCGTCATGCCAGCCACCTCTTGCGACGTTTGTAGGACTTGACGTCCTTGAAGCTGCGCCGCCCCTCCCCGCCGACGCCGAGATAGAACTCCTTGACGTCCTCGTTCTCGCGCAGCGCGCTGGCAGCGCCGTCCATGACGACGCGACCGTTCTCCAGGATGTAGCCATAGTCGGCATAACGCAGCGCCATGCTGGTGTTCTGCTCGGCCAGCAGGAAGGTCGTCCTCTCCTTGGTGTTGAGGTCGCGCACGATCTCAAACACCTCCTCGACGATCTGCGGCGCCAGGCCCATGGACGGCTCGTCCAGCAACACCATCCTGGGGTTGGCCATCAGCGCGCGGCCGATGGCGCACATCTGCTGCTCGCCGCCCGAGGTGTAGGCCGCCTGGCTGCTGCGGCGCGTCTTCAGTCGCGGGAAGTAGTTGTAGACCTTTTCCAGCGTCGCCGCCACGGCCGCCCGCCCGTCCTTGCGCGTGTACGCGCCGGTCATCAGGTTCTCTTCGATGGTCAGGTGGGCGAAGCAGTGCCGCCCCTCCATGACCTGCACCACGCCACGCTCCACCATGGCCGCCGTCGACAGCTTCTCGATGCGCTCGCCGCGCAGCTCGATGCTGCCCTTGGTGACCTCGCCGCGCTCGCCTTCCAGCAGGTTGGAGACGGCCCGCAGCGTGGTCGTCTTGCCRGCGCCATTGCCGCCCAGCAAGGCCACCACCTGGCCCTCGGCCACCTGCAGGCTCACGCCCTTGAGCACGAGGATGACGTGGTTGTAGATGACCTCGATGCCATTCACATCGAGCAGCGGCTTGCTCATCTTCAGCTCTGGCAATCCGCCGGGGTACGGCGGGTGATCTTCTTTTCACCCGCGTACTTGTCCGCCGCCGCCTTGACCATCGGCTTGATGATCTGGCTGTCGGCCTCGTACCAGTCGCTGCTGAAGCTCCACTTCGCGCCGTCCCAGGTGTGGATGCGTGCCCAGGTCGAGCCCTGGTGGTCGGTGCAACTGGTGCTGATCGGGCGGATGACACCGGTCAGGCCCAGGGACGCCAGCTTCTTGTCGTCCAGCGCCAGGTTCTCCAGGCCCCAGCGCACCTGCTCGCCGGTCATGACCTTGCCCTTGCCGAAGCGCTCCTGCGCACGCCGCACGGCCTCCACGCCGAGCGCCTGGATGACCAGGCCGCGCGTGTACAGCACCGAGCCGACCTCGTCCTTCGGGCCCGTGCCCTGGCCCTTGTCGTGCACGAGCTTGAGGATGTCCTGGATGACCTTGGGGCTCTGGCCCGAGGTGTTGAGGTTGAGCGCGTTGTAGCCCTTGGCGCCCTCGCCCACGTCCTTCACGTCGGGCTCGGCGCCCGACCACCAGACGCCGTACATCTTGTCGCGCGGATAGCCGGTGGCCTGGGCCTCCTTCAGCGCGGTGGAGTTCATGACGCCCCAGCCCCACAGCAGCGTGTAGTCGGGCCGGGCCTGGCGCACCTGCAGCCAGGCCGACTTCTGCTCCACGCCAGGTGCGGTCACGGGGATCTTCACCAGCTCGAAGCCATGCGTCTTGGCGCGCTCTTCCAGCAGCGGGATGGGCTCCTTGCCGAAGGGGCTGTCGTGATAGACCAGGGCGATCTTCTTGCCCTTGAGCTTGTCCAGGCCGCCCTCCTTCTTGCCGATGTGCTGGATGAGGATGTCGGCCGCCGTCCAGTAGCTGCCCATCAGCGGGAAGTTCCAGGCGAACACGCCGCCATCGGCCGAGGCCGACAGGCCATAGCCCAGCGTGATCAGCGGGATCTTGTCGTTGGGAACCTTGTCGGTCAGCGCGAAGGTGATGCCGGTGGCCTGCGGATCGAACAGCGTCGCGCCCTTGCCCTTCAGGCGCTCGTAGCACTCCACGCCCTTGTCGGTCGCGTAGCCGGTCTCGCATTCCTCGAAGGTCAGCTTGACGCCGTTGACGCCGCCGTCACGCGCATTGATCAGCTTGATGTAGTCCTGCTTGCCATTGGCCCAGGGCGTGCCGTTGGGCGAATAGGGGCCGGTGCGGTAGACCAGCAACGGGAAGAACTGCTCCTTGGCCTGGGCCTGGGCGGCCGGCGTGGCGAGCTGCAATGCGGCAAGGGCCGCGCAGGCGATGAGGGTCTTCATGGGCTTTGTCTCCTGTCGTTGTGGTGCGTTGGATTCAATGCGGGAAGGGCCAGAGGCGCAACTTCTCTTTGGCGGTTGCCCAGAGTCGCGCGAGGCCGTGTGGTTCCTTGATGAGGAAGAACACGATGAGGGCGCCGAAGATCATCAGCGCGAGATGCGAGGCGGTGGCCGTGTCGATGGGCAGGCCGGTCCAATAGGGCAGCTTGTCCAGGATCAGCGGCAGCACGACGATGAAGGCCGCGCCGAAGAAGGCACCCGAGATCGAACCCAGGCCGCCGATGATGACCATGAAGAGCAGGTCGAACGAGCGGTTGATGCCGAAGGCCGCCGGCTCCCAGGAGCCCAGGTGCACGAAACCCCACAGCGCGCCGGCCACGCCGATGATGAAGCTGCTGACGGCAAAGGCGCTGAGCTTGGCCTGCATGGGCCGGATGCCGATGACGGCGGCCGCGACGTCCATGTCACGCATGGCCATCCACGAGCGGCCGATGTGGCCGCGCACGAGGTTCTTGGTGGCCAGCGCGAACACGACGACGAAGCTCAGGCACAACAAGTAGCGCGACGCGGGGGACTCGACGCTGAGGCCGGCCATGCTCAGCCCCGCCACGCTGACCGAGCCGGACGAAGACCCGTTGGTGACCCAGGGCAGGCGCAGACAGGCCCAGTCGACAAAGAACTGCGCCGCCAGCGTCGCGACCGCGAGGTAAAGACCCTTGATGCGCAGCGACGGCAGGCCGAAGGCGACACCCAGCACGGTCGCGCCCAGGCCACCCGCCAGCAGCGACACGATCAGCGGCATGCCCTCGAATCGCGCCTGGCAGTTGTAGGCCACATAGGCGCCCACGGCCATGAAGGCGCCCGAGCCCAGCGAGATCTGGCCGCAGTAGCCGACCAGCACGTTAAGGCCGAGCGCGGCGAGGGACAGGATCAGGAAGGGGATGAAGATGGCGCGCAGCAGGTATTCGCTGGACACCATCGGGATGACGACGAAGGCGGCGATCAGCATCAACGCCATCGCGATGCGGTCCTGGCGGATGGGCAGGATCTGGCTGTCCGCCGAGTAGGTCGTCTTGAACTGGCCGTTTTCGCGGTAGAGCATCGTCAGACCCGATCAATGATCTTCTCGCCAAACAGCCCTTGAGGCCTGACGAGCAACACGACAAGAACCAGCACGTAGCCGAACCAGTATTCGATACCACCGCCAAGCATGGGGCCCAGATAGGCCTCGGACAGCTTCTCCCCCACGCCAATCAGCAGACCGCCGACGATGGCGCCCGGCACGCTGGTCAGCCCACCGAGGATGACGACGGGCAGTGCCTTCAGCGCCACCAGCGACAGCGAAAACTGCACCCCGAGCTTGCTGCCCCAGATCATCCCGGCCACCAGCGCGACAAAGCCGGCCACGCTCCAGACGATGACCCAGATGCGCGACAGCGGGATGCCGATGCTCTGCGCGGCCTGGTGGTCGTCGGCGACAGCGCGCAGCGCGCGGCCGGTGGCGGTCTTCTGGAAGAACAGCGACAGCCCGGCCACCAGCGCCGCTGCGATCAGTGCCGCGTAGAGATCCTCCTTGCTGACGAGGATGCCGCCCTGGAAGACATCCTCGAACAGGAACATCGGGTCCTTGGGCAGGCCGATGTCGATCTTGTAGATGTCGTTGCCGAACAGCGTCTGGCCCAGGCCTTCGAGCAGATAGGCGATGCCCAGCGTGGCCATCAGCAGCGTCACGCCTTCCTGGTTGACGAGCTTGGACAGCGCCAATCGCTCCACCAGCCAGGCCACGACCACCATCACCGCCAGCGCGCCGACAAAGGCCAGCAGGTTGATGAGGATCTTGCCGTCCAGGCCTGTGAACTTCGGGATCCATTCGGCAAAGCGCGCCATCGCGAGCGCCGCGAACAGCACCATGGCGCCCTGCGCGAAATTGAAGACACCGCTGGCCTTGAAGATCAGCACAAAGCCCAGCGCGATGAGGGAATAGAGCATCCCCGCCATCAGGCCGCCAATGAGGGTTTCGAGGAATGGGCCCATCAGTGTGAAGCTCCCAGATAGGCTTTGATGACGTCTTCGTTCTTGCGCACGTCATCCGGCGCACCGTCGCCGATCTTCTTGCCGTAGTCCAGCACGACGACCCGGTCCGAGATGTCCATGACGACGCCCATGTCGTGCTCGATAAGGACGATGGTGGTGCCGAACTCGTCGTTGACGTCCAGGATGAAGCGGCACATGTCCTGCTTCTCTTCCACATTCATGCCGGCCATGGGCTCGTCCAACAGCAAGAGGCTGGGCTCCATCGCCAAGGCACGGCCGAGGTCCACACGCTTTTGCAGGCCATAGGGCAGGCGGCCGACCGGCGTCTTGCGATAGGCCTGGATCTCGAGGAAATCGATGATGCGTTCCACCGCTTCGCGCTGCTCGCTCTCTTCGCGCCGCGCGGGGCCGAGGTGAAGGGCCTGCCAGAACAGGCCGCGCTGCATGCGCAGGTTGCGGCCGGTCATGATGTTGTCCAGCACGCTCATGCCCTTGAACAGCGCCAGGTTCTGGAAAGTGCGGGCCACGCCCATCTCGGCGACCTGGCGCGGGCTCATGCCCTTGAAGGTGCGGCCGCGCAGCGTGATGGCGCCCTGCTGCGGCTGATACACACCGTTGATGCAGTTCAGCATCGAGCTCTTGCCCGCGCCGTTGGGGCCGATGATGGCGCGCACCTCGTGCTCGCGCACATCGAAGCTGATGTCGGTCAGCGCCTTCACGCCGCCGAAGGCGAGCGAGATGTTCTTCACTTCCAGGACGACTTCGCCGATCTTCTTCATGCGGCCTGTCCCTTGACGGCCGGGAAGGTCTTGGCCTCGACGATGCGCAGATCGGCCGCCACCATGGACGTGCGGCCATCCTCGAACTTGACCTGGGTCTCGATGTATTGCGACACCTTGCCGTCGTAGAGCGCGTCTATCAGCACGCCGTACTTCTCGGCGATGGCGCCGCGGCGCACCTTGCGCGTGCGCGTCAGCTCGCCGTCATCGGCGTCCAGTTCCTTGTGCAGGATGAGGAAGCGGCTGATCTGGCTGCCGGCCAGCAACTCGTCCTGGGCCAGGTCGGCGTTGACCTTCTCGACGCAGTCGAGGATGAGCTCGTAGACCTCGGCGCGCTGGGCCAGGTCGGTGTAGCCGGCATAGGGCAGGTTGCGGCGCTCGGCCCAGTTGCCGACGGCCTCGAAGTCGATGTTGATGAAGGCGCAGACCTTCTCGCGCTTGTCGCCGAAGCAGACCGCTTCCTTGATGTGGGAGAAGAACTTCAGCTTGTTCTCGACGTACTTGGGTGCAAACATCGCGCCATCGAAGGCGCCTCCCATCAGGCGGCCGACATCCTTGGCACGGTCGATGATCTTCAGGTGGCCGCCTGGCGTCAGGAACCCCGCATCGCCGGTGTGATACCAGCCGTCTGCCGTCAGCGCCTCGGCCGTCGCCGCGTCGTTCTTGTAATAGCCCTTGAGCAGGCCGGGCGAGCGCACCAGCAGCTCGCCGCTGTCGGTCAGCTTGATCTCCACGCCGTCGATGGGCACGCCCACCGTGTCGGCGCGGGCCTCGTGGTCGGGCTGCAGGCAGACGAAGACGGCGGTTTCCGTCGAGCCGTAGAGCTGCTTCAGATTGATGCCGATGGCTCGATAGAAGCTGAACAGGTCGGGACCGATGGCCTCGCCCGCCGTATAGGCGACACGCACGCGCGAGAAGCCCAGCGTGTTGCGCAACGGGCCGTAGATCAGCACATCACCCAAGGCATAGGCCAGGCGGTCCAGCAGCCCCACGGGCTGCTTGTCCATCAACCGCGGGCCGACACAGCGCGCCAACGTCATGCAACGCTCGAACAGCCAGCGCTTGACCGCAGAGGCGTCCTCCATGCGGATCATGACCGTCGTCAGCAGGCCCTCGAAGACCCGCGGCGGCGCGAAGTAATAGGTCGGGCCGACCTCCTTCAGGTCGATGCTGACGGTGGAGGCCGACTCCGGGCAGTTGACGACATAGCCCACGGCCAGCCACTGCGCATAGCTGAAGATGTTCTGGCCGACCCAGGCCGGCGGCAGATAGGCCAGCACTTCTTCGTCGGACGTCAGCTTGTCGAAGCGCTGGCCCGCCTGGGCGCGGTCGATCAGCGTCGCATGGGTGTGCATGACGCCCTTGGGGTTGCCCGTCGTGCCCGAGGTGAAGAACAGCGCCGCCACGTCACCAGGCAGGCAGGCCGCCACCTCGGCGGCAAAGAAATCCGGCCGCTCCATGGCGTAGGCGCGCCCGCGGGCGGCCAGTTCGTCCAGCGATGCCAGCCCTTGCTCGTCATAGTGGCGCAGGCCACGCGGGTCGTCGAACCAGATGCTCTTGAGCTGCGGGCACTGCTCGCGCAGCTCCAGCAGCTTGTCGACCTGTTCCTGGTCCTCGACGATGGCGAAAGCGATCTCGGCGTTGTTCAGCGGGAAGACGAACTCGGCCGCGACGGCGTCCTGATAGAGGGGCACCGGCACGGCACCCAGGCATTGCGCGGCCAGCATGCTGGCGTACAGGCGCGGCCGGTTTTCACCGACAACGATGATGTGCTCGCCGCGGCGCAGGCCGGCGGCCGCAAGACCCAAGGCCAGCTCCTGAACCAGCGCCGCGAGCTGCGCCCACGACAGCGTCTGCCACACGCCATAAGCCTTCTCGCGCAGCGCAGGCGCGTCGGGCCGGCGGGCGGCATGGTCGAGCAAGAGCCGAGGGAAGGTCGTCAAGCCTGTCTCCAATGCGAGGGCTGGAGCCCCCGTCTGTGGGAGCCATTCTGGTCAGTACTTTGACGCCCATCTGTCCGTACGACGACAATTTACGGGTCTTCACGGCCCAGACTTTCCCACCCCCATGGCCGACACGCCGCTGCCGCTCAGACAACGCACCCGTCGGCCGACGCCAGCCGAACTGGACGCCATCCCCTGGCTGAAGCTGCTGGACGGTGCGATGCGCGAGCGCGCCGTCACGACGCTGGAGGTCGGCGACGCCGAGCCCGGCGAGCGGCTGTGTCGCATCGGGCGCCCCGCGACGCTGTGGTTCGGCGTCGTCGACGGCCTCTTGAAGATGAACAACGACGACTCGCTGGGCGCTGCCGTCACCTTCACCGGCATCCCGCCGGGCGGCTGGTTCGGCGAGGGCACGCTGCTCAAGCGCGAGGTCTACCGCTACAACATCCAGGCCCTGCGGCCCAGCGTCGTCGCCGGCCTGCCCATCGACAGCTTTCATGCCTTGCTGGACGGCAGCATCGCCTTCAACCGCTTCGTGCTGGACCAGCTGAACGAGCGCCTGGGGCAATTCATCGCCGCGCGCGAGACCGACCGCATCCACGACCCCGACGTGCGCGTCGCCCGCAACCTGGCCGCCCTCTTCCACCCGACGCTGTATCCCGGCGTGGGCAACTGGCTGCGCATCACGCAGCAGGAGCTGGGCTATCTGGTGGGCTTGTCGCGCCAGCGCGTGAACCAGGCGCTGAACCGCCTGGGCGGCGACGGCCTGATCCGCATCGAGTACGGCGGGCTGCGGGTGCTGGACCTGCAGGGCCTCAGGCGCTTCCAGCCGGAGGCCGCCTAGGCCCTGAATCTCTGCGGCGACAGCTGCTGCGCCGTGACCCCCATGTCCGCCAGGTCCTGCGGCAGTGCGCGCCCCAGCGCCAGCGCCGCAGCCGCGCGGCCCAGAGCCGGCGAAGTCTGGATGCCGTAGCCGCCCTGCCCCGCGCACCAGAAAAAGCCCGGCGCCGAAGCGTCGAAGCCCACGACGGGCGAGCGGTCCGGGCTGAACACGCGCAGCCCCGCCCAGCGGTGGCGCACGCGCTTCACGGGCCGGCCGGTCAGCGTCTCGAAGCGGTCCACGGCGATGGCCACGTCCAGCTCCTCGGGCTGGGCGTCGCAGGGCGGGCTGGGCGTTTCGTCGGCGGCGGAGATCAGCAGCAGGCCGGCGTCGGGCTTGAAGTACTGGCTCTCGTCGATGGCGACGACGGCCGGCCACAGCGTCGCGTCCACGCCGTCGGGCAGGTCGATGAGGACAGCGGTGCGGCGCAGCGGCTGCAGCGGCACGGGCGCGACGCCGGCCAGCGCCGCCACATCGTCGGCCCAGGCACCGGCCGCATTGATGACGACACCAGCGCGAAAGCTGCCGGCGGCCGTGTGCGCCAGCCAGTGCGAGCCCTCGCGCTCCAGCCCCTTCAGCCCCGTGCCCAGATGCAGCTCGGCGCCGGCAGCGCGCGCGCTGCGCAGAAAGCCCTGGTGCAGCAGGTCGACTTCGATGTCGGCCGAGCTCACGTCCAGCAGCGCGCCGGCAATGCGGTCGCGCTGCAGCAGGGGCACGCGGGCCAGCACCTCGTCGACGCTCAGCGTGGTCGTGCGTTCGCGCACATCCGCATCGGCCGTGAAGCTCGCGACGAGGTCGAGCTGGCCGGCGCCGACCAGGAACAGCGTGTGCCGCTCGCGCAGCAGCGCCTCCTTGACCATGCCTTGCGACGGCGTGCGGAAATAGCCCAGGCTGGCCCGCGTCAGCGCGCGGATGGTCGCGTTGCCGTAGAGGGCCGAGTACAGGGCGGCCGAACGGCCGGTGGAGTGGTAACCCGCATGGGGCTCGGCTTCCAGCACGGCCACACTCGCCTTCCCCGCGAGGGAGGCCGCCACCGAGGCTCCGGCAATGCCGGCACCGATGACGATGCAATCCACGTTCTTCGTCGTTGTCACTTGGCCCATGGCTGCTTGCATGTAATTTTCCAATTTGGAAAATAACTGTACCATCACGAAAATCGTTGAGCAATGCTGAAATCGGTGTGCCCGGCGCCCTTTGGAAGGTTTTGAGGAGATCGAGTGGACGCTTCCCTGCAAGCCCGCGCGCCCGCGCAGTGGTTCGGCCAGCCACGTGGCCTGGTGGTGCTCTTCCTGACCGAGATGTGGGAGAAGTTCTCCTTCTACGGCATGAAGGCGCTGCTGATCTATTACATGATCCGGCACCTGCAGTTCCCGCAGGCCGACGCCTCGCTGATCTATGGCGCCTACACCGGCGGCGTCTATCTGACGCCCATCTTCGGCGGCTATATCGCCGACCGCTGGCTGGGCCGGCGGCGCGCCATCCTCATCGGCGGCTCGCTGATGGCCCTGGGCCACTTCACGCTGGCCTTCGAGTCGGCCTTCTTCCCGGCCCTGCTGCTGATCGCCCTGGGCAACGGCCTCTTCCTGCCCAATCTGCCCAGCCAGGTGGGGGATCTCTATGAAGAGAACGACCCGCGCCGTGGCGGCTCCTACAACATCTACTACGTCGGCGTGAACCTGGGCGCGCTGCTGGCGCCGCTGGTGTGTGGGACCCTGGGCGAGGTCTACGGCTGGCACTACGGCTTCGGCGCGGCGGGCATCGGCATGTGCGTGGGCCTGGTCATCTATGTGCTGGGCGCCAGGCATCTGCCACCCGACCGGCCGCGCTCGGCCGAGCCGGCTGCAGCCGCATCGGGCAGCTTCTCCGCCGCGAGTGTCCTGCCGCTGCTGCTTGTCGGCCTGGCGGTCGTCGTCTTCCGCAGTGGCTACGAGCAGAGCGGCAACACGCTGGCCGTCTGGGCCGAAACCGGCGTGGATCGCGCGCTGTGGGGCTTCACGATACCGGTCACGTGGATGCAGTCGCTGAACCCCTTCTTCGTCTTCCTGTTCACGCCTTTCGTCATCGCCGGTTGGCGTCGCGCCGCCGAGCGCGGGCGGGAGCCCTCGTCGCTGATGAAGATGTCGCTGGGCGCCGCCGGCGTGGCCCTGTCCTATCTGATGCTGGCCCTGCTGGCCGCCACGCATGGCAGCACGCCCGTCAGCACCTTGTGGGTGGTGGCCTTCTTCGTCGTCTACACGTTGGCCGAGCTCTACATCCTGCCGGTGGGCCTGGGCCTGTTCGCGCGCCTGGCGCCCAAAGGCATGGGCGGCACCTTCGTCGCGGCCTGGTTCCTCGCCTCCTTCGGCGGCAACTTGCTGTCGGGCGTGGTGGGTCGCCACCTGGAGTCACTGGGCGCGGCGAACTTCTTCGTCGTGCTGGGCGTCATCACCGGGATCGCCGCGGTGGCGCTGTTCGCGCTGCGGCCCCAGCTAAAGCGCGTGGAAGACGCGAGAAAGAAAGCCTCTAGCGCCGCGTAACCTTCGCCTTGGGTTTGGCCGCGGCCCGCGCCGCCTTGGCCGGCGCGGCCGGCTCGGGTGCCGTCAGGCGCTGCGAGGCCTCGACGAAGTGATGCGTCATCACGTCGCCCTGGCCGTTGCGCGGCGCGCAGGTGGCCACCAGCCGGCAGGCGCCTTCTGAAGCCTTCAGATAGGCGTGGCCCATCTCGCTGTCGAAGAAGATGGAGTCGCCCGGCTTCAAGATGACAGGCGCGTACAGCTCGGAGTGGAAGGCGACCTCGCCTTCGAGGACGTAGGAAAACTCTTCGCCCGGGTGGCGGATCAGGTCGCCGAACTCAGCCTTGAACTCGTCCAGCGTGCGCGCCCGCACCTCGACGATCAGCGGCGTGAAGCGCTTGTTCAGCAGCTCCGACGCGAGATAGGTCTGCTTGTAGCTCTGCGTGTCGACGACCTGGCCGTCGCCGACGCGGTGCACCACGCGCCGGCCACCGCCATTGGGCGCCGGGCGGGCGCCCTGGGCGTCGTGCAGCAGTTCGGCCATGTCCACGCCCAGGCCGCGGCTGAGCAGCATCAGCTTGTCGTACGACAGCGAGACATTGCCTTTTTCCAATTTGGACAACGTGGACACCGCCATGCCGGTGCGCTCGCCCACCTGGGCCAGGGTCAGGCCGAGGCGCTTGCGCACGCTGCGGATGTGTTCGCCGGGAGAGGTGGAAGAGGCCATGTCTCTAGGGAGAGGGAGTCGTTTCATCTTAGGCCATGCCTGCCTGCGGGCCGTCTGCTCGCTTGCCCTGAGCCGAGTTGGTATTTTCATCTAAGGTTTACACCAATGGGAAAGATTTTTCCAAATTGGAAACTTCACTCATCGAACAACCCAACTTCTGACTCAGGAGATGCCATGAGCCGGTCCATCCGCTTCGCTCGCCTCGGCACGCCGCCCCAACGCCACAAGCTTGCGGCCTTGCTCGTGCCCTGCCTCGCCGCGCTGTGCGCATCGCCCGCGTGGGCGCAGACGAACGCTGCCACAGACAGCAAGGCCGATGTCGAGAAGCTCGACGTCGTGACCGTCACGGCCACGCGCCGCCGCGAGCCGGTGCGCGACGTGCCGCTGCGCGTGGAGACGCTGGGCGCCGAACCGATGGAGCGCGCCGGCGCCACGTCGCTGAGCGACTACGTCGGCAGCCTGCCGGGCATCGACGTGAAGACCTCCGGCGGCCCGGGCCGCAACGCCGTCACGATGCGCGGCGTCAGCGTCGGCGAGCAGCAGATCGCCACCGTCGGCATGTACGTCGACGAAGTGGCCTTTGGCTCCAGCAGCGCCTTCGTCGGCGGCGCCAACACGGCGCTGGATTTGTCACTGCTGGACCTGAAGCACATCGAGGTGCTGCGCGGCCCCCAGGGCACGCTGTACGGCGCCGGCGCCATGGGCGGGCTGCTGAAGTACGTGACCAACGAGCCGGACAGCACGCAGTTCTCCGGCAAGGTGGGCGTCGGCATGCGCCAGGCCCGCGGCGGGGCTCTGGGCCACACCGAGCATGCGGTGCTGAACGTGCCGCTGAGCCAGGACGTCGCCGCGCTGCGCGTGTCGGCCTTCAACGACCACGAGGGCGGCTATATCGACGCCGTCGGCAAGGCTGCGGGCGAGCACATCAACGACGGCAACACGCGCGGCGCGCGGGTGTCGGCACTGATCGAGCCCATGGCCAAGATGAAGCTGCGCCTGGCCCACACCCAGCAGGAGATCCAGCGCAACGGCCTCAACGTCATCGAGTACGACGCCGCCAAGGGCCAGCCGGTCTACGGCGACCTGACCCGCCATCTCGACACGGGTGAGGCCTACAAGCTCAAGACGCGCCTCAGCTCGGCCGACTTCGAATACGACCTGGGCTGGGCGCGCTTCAACGCCATCGCGTCGACGCAGCGCCTGGACAGCGCCACCGGCCAGGACGCCACGGCCCTGCTGGGCGGCAACCCGGCCTTCGATTTCGTGTCGCTGGACAACGCCTTCAGCCTGCGCAAGCAGACCCAGGAGCTGCGCCTGACCTCGCAGCGCGGCACGATCGAATGGCTGCTGGGCTACTACCGCACCAAGGAGACCGGCCACGTCGGCCAGCGCCTGTGGGCGCAGCTGGCGGGCGGTGGCGGCGACATGACGCTGACCACCACCGGCCAGCCCTCCGAGTACCGCGAGCGCGCCCTCTATGGCGACCTGACCTGGAATATCGACCCGACCTGGTCACTGACCCTGGGCGCCCGCGTGGCCAAGAACGAGCAGGTCTACACCGTCTTCGTCAACGACGTGCTGAACTCCTCGGCACCCAGCGACGACACGGCCAAGACCTATCTCGCCACGCTGCGCTATGCCCTCGACAAGACCAGCAACGTCTACTTCCGCGCCGCCAGCGGCTACCGGCCGGGCGGCCCCAATTCGCCGGCCATCGACGCCAACGGCCAGGTCATCCCCGGCACGCCCGCCACCTTCGGCCACGACACCTTGTGGAGCTACGAGCTCGGCTACAAGGCCGACCTGCTGGACAAGCGCCTGAACCTCGAGGCGGCCTTGTTCAACATCGACTGGAAAGACCTGCAGCAGCCCAAGGCCGTGGGCGCCAGCACCATCGTCGTCAACGCCGGCAAGGCACGCGTGCGCGGCCTGGAACTCGYGGCGCGCTACAAGGTCGACGCGCACTGGAATCTGGACGGCAACCTGGCCTACACCGACCCCAAGCTGACCGAAGGCTCCACTGCCCTCGGCCCCTCGGGCTCGCGCCTGCCCAACACCGCCAAGCTGGCCTACACCCTGGGCCTGCGCTATGCCTATGACCTGGCCAACCACCCGTCCTACGCCGGCCTGAATGTGCGGCGCGTGGGCCAGCGCAATGCCGGCTTCGATTCGGCGGGCAGCTCGGTGCCCAACTTCAGCCAGCCGGGCTACACGCTGGTGGACGCGCAATGGGGCCTGGAGATCGGCGGCTGGCAGCTGGCCGCCTTCGTCCGCAACCTGACCGACAAGCGTGCCATCCTCGGCGCCGACACGGCCCTGACGGCCTTCGGTCTGCCGCTCAACGTCACGACGGTGGCTCCGCGCACGGTGGGCGCCAACCTGACCTTCAACTTCTGACCCTGGACCTCCCATGAAGCAGTTGTTCACCCGCCTGCGCGCCGCCGCGCTGGCCCTGTGCATCGGCGCGCTGCCGGCCGCCTTCGCCCAGACCAAGCCGGCCACGCCACTGACGGCCGTCGACGTCGAGGCCTTCATCGATGGCCTGGTGCCCACGGCGCTGCGCAACGCGCGCGTGCCGGGCGCCGTCGTCGTCGTCGTCAAGGACGGCCAGCCGCTGCTGCAAAAGGGCTACGGCCTGGCCGACTGGGACAAGAACATCCCCGTCGACCCGCACAAGACGCTGTTCCGGCCCGGCTCGGTGTCCAAGCTGTTCACGTGGACGGCCGTCATGCAGCTCGTCGAGCAGGGCAAGCTGGACCTCGACGCCGACCTGAACAAATACCTGGACTTCACCATCCCGGGCCGCAACGGCAAGGCGCTGACGCTGCGCCATGTGATGACGCACACGACGGGCTTCGAGGAGACGGCGCGCGACCTGCTGACCTACGACAGCGCCGGGCCCGACCTCGGCAAGGTGCTCAAGGGCTATATCCCGCCCTATGTCTACGACCCCGGCACGACGCCCGGCTATTCCAACTACGCGACGTCGCTGGCCGGCTACATCGTGCAGCGCGTCAGCGGCAAGTCCTTCGACGACTACATGGACCAGCAGGTCTTCGCACCGCTGGGCATGAAGCAATCGACCTTCCGCCAGCCGCTGCCCGACGCGCTCAAGGGCCAGATGTCGCAGGGCTATATGACCTGGGACGAGAAGCCCAAGGGCTTCGAGGTCATCAGCATGCCGCCGGCCGGCAGCATGTCGGCCACCGGCGCCGACATGGGCCGCTTCATGCTGGCTTTCCTGCAGCAGGGCAAGCTCGGTGAGGCTCAGCTCCTCAAGCCCGAGACGGTCAAGCTGATGCACACCCAGCTGACCCGGCCGCTGCCGGGGCTGCTGGGCATCGGCCTGGGCTTCTACGAGCAGAACATCAACGGCCACCGCGTGCTGGCGCATGGCGGCGATACCGTGCTCTTCCACAGTGACCTGCTGCTGTTCGTCGACGATGGCATCGGCCTCTACATCTCCGTCAACGCCCCCGGCCATGAGCGCCAGGGCGGCTGGTTGCGCGACAAGCTGTTCGAGGCCTTCGCCGACCGCTATCTGCCCGACCAGCGCCCGGCCACCAAGCCGGAGGTGGACGAAGCCACCGCCAAGCTGCATGCCCAGCAGATGGCGGGCAACTACCGCAACACGCGCCGCGAGGATTCAACCTGGCTGTCGGTGCTGCAGCTGCTGAGCCCGGTCAAGATCCAGGCCCTGGAAGACGGCCGCCTGTCCATCGACCTGGCCGGTTCGCGCAGCAACTATCGCGAGGTGAAGCCCTATTTCTGGGAGGAGGAGCACGGCAAGCGCCGGCTGCAGGCCGTGGTCGAGAACGGCAGGGTCAAGCATTGGGGCCTGGAGCCCTATGTCTTCGCCTTCATCTTCGAGCCCGTGCCCTTCATGGCCAGCACGACGGTGCTGGTGCTGATGGGCCTGGCCATTGGCACGCTGCTGCTGACCGTGCTGCTGTGGCCCGTCGCCGCCCTGCTGCGCCGCCGCCACCATGTGGCCGTGCCGCCCGCCAAGCAGGTGACCTGGGTGCGTGGCGCCAGCGTGGGGGCGATGGTGGCCCTCGGCCTGTGGGGCTGGGTCGTGGCCCTGCTGGAAAGCCTGGGCGATGCGTCCATCCTGCTGCCCCTGGCCCAGCTGAGCCTGGCGCTGTCGGCCATCGGCGGCCTGGTCGTGGCCGGCCTGCATGTCCGCAATGTGCTGAAGGTGGGGGACAAGTGGAGCAAGGCGCTGGCAGTGGCGTGGGTGTTGGCCTTCGCCATCCTGCTGCTCGTGAGCCTGAACCACCACCTGATCAGCTTCAACCAGTACTACTGACATGAGCAAGCCGATGCGGCTCTTCCTCGGCGGGCTGGTGCACGAGACCAGCAGCTTCTCGCCCCTGCCCACCAGCGTGCAATCCTTCCGCGAAGGCGTGCTGATCCACCGCAGCGACCCGCGGGCCTTGCAGCAGGTCGCGGCCCAGCCCAATCTGATGGGCGTCGTCGCGGCCGCGGCGCGACAGGGCGACACGCTGCTGCCGGGGCTGTATGCCGAGGCCCAGCCGTCGGGCCCCTTGTCCCGCAGCGACTACGAGGCGCTGCGCGACGAGCAGCTGGCCGACCTGCGCGCGTCCATGAGCCAGGGGCCGGTCGACGCCGTGCTGCTGGTGCTGCACGGCGCCATGCTGGCCGAGGGCTATCACGACTGTGAAGGCGACCTGCTGATGCGGGTGCGCGAGCTCATCGGCCCCCAGGTGCCGCTGGGCGCGCTGCTGGACCTGCATTGCAACCTCAGCCCGGCCATGCTGGAGTCTGGCGCGGCCCTGGTGGCCTGCAAGGAGTACCCGCACATCGACTACGCCGCCCGCGGCGAGGAACTGCACGCCATGCTGGGCGCCATGGCGCGCGGCGACCTGGCGATCAAGGCCCACTGGAAGCGCGTGCCGCTGCTGGGCATCTTCGGCACCACCGTCGCGCCGATGAGCGACTTCGTGGCGCGGCTCAAGGACAGCGAAGACCGGCTGCCGGGCATCCTGTCGGTGTCGGTGCTGCATGGCTTCCCCTGGGCCGACACGCCGCACACCTGCGCGGCCGTGCTGGTGCTGGCCGAGGATTCGCCGGCCGCGGCGGGCGTGGCTTCAGATCTGCTGGAGGAGTTGGCCGAGGCCTTCTACGGCATCCGCGAGACAGCGGCCGCCAAGCGCCTGCCGCTGAAGGAGGCGCTGGACCTGGCCGAAGCCGAGATGCGGCTGGCCCGACCCGGCCCCGTCGTGCTGGCCGACACCGCCGACAACGCCGGCGGCGGTGCGGCGGGCGACAGCACCTTCGTGCTGCGCGAGCTGCTGGAGCGCGGCCTGCGCGATGTGGCCCTGGGCATGATCTGGGACCCGCAGGCCGTGGCCATCGCGACCTCGGCCGGCGTCGGCGCACGGCTGCCGCTGCGCATCGGCGGCAAGGTGGGGCCGATGTCGGGCGACCCGGTGGATCTCGAGGTGGAGGTGCTGGCCTGTCGTGCCGATGCCCGCCAGCGCAGCTTGACGCCCGGCGGCACCGATCCCCTCGGCCCTTCAGTGGCGGTGCGCGCCAAGGGCATCGACATCGTGCTGAACAGCATCCGCCAGCAGGTGTTCTCGGCCGAGTGCTTCACCCAGCTCGGCATCAACCCAGCGGCCAAGCGGCTGGTGGTCGTCAAGTCGACCCAGCATTTCCGCTCCGGCTTCGACGCGATGGCTGCGGCAGTCGTCTATGCCGACTCGCCGGGCAGCCTGCAGGCCAATATCGGCAGCCTGCCCTTCAGGCATCTGCCGCGGCCGGTCTGGCCGCTCGACTAGGCTGGCGACGGCAAATTTGCCCCCCCAACCAAGGGACGGCACGCAACCGACCGGTTGGGCCGGTCACGCACAATCCCTGCCAGCACGATGGAGCCGCTCGGGCTCAGTGCGCAAATAATTCAGGGAGTCTTTGATGAAAAACCGCCAAGGCATGGGCAGCTTGCTGCTTGCCTGTGCAATTGCCTTCGTTGCGCCGCTCGCTTCGGCCACACCCAGCGGGTTCCAAGTCACCACGGTCAACCTGTGGACCAACGACCTTGCCTATAACGCCACGAGTGGCGAATGGCTCGTCGCCGTGCCAAGTTATGCGGCGTTCGGCGTCGGCAATTCCATCACTCGGGTTTCGTCAACGGGCAAGGTGCTCCAGTCCACCTACATGGGCAGCGAGCCTTATCGCATCGCGCTGTCCCAAGACGGCAGCTTGGGTTACGTCAGCCTCTGGGGCGCGAATGCCATCCRCTCCTTCAATGGCCTGACTGGCGCTGCGCTGACTCAGGTTTCCCTTGGCAGCAACTATGCCGAGGACCTCGAGGTGTCGCCGACCGACAAGACCGTCGTTGCCGCATCTCTGGCCAATCACTATTTCAGCCCGCGACACGAGGGCGTTGCCATCTTCAAGAATGGCGTCCTGCTGCCCGGTCAAACACCCGGCCATACGGGTTCCAACGTCATCGAGTTTGGCGCGGATGGCTCCACGCTTTACGGCTTCAATACCGAGACCAGCGAACGGGGTTTTCGGACCATGGGAGTCAGCGACTCTGGCGTGACGGTCCAATCCGTCAAGAACCAGGTCTTCAATGGATATACCCAAGACATCCAGTACGACTCTGGCATGGTTTTCAACAGCAACGGCGAGGTCGTCGATGCAGCCACGGGCCAAAAGCTGGGCCAGTTCCCGATCGTTGGCTATCAAGGCAGCTTGCTGGCCTCGGTGGCAACTGGCGAAGCCTATTTCCTGCACAACAGTGGCGTGTTGACCATCTTCGATCTCGCCACGTTCACCGCCAAGGCGACGTATTCGCTCGGCATCCAGATCGGTGCGGGCGGAACGTTCACGGACCTGACCCTGGGGGCGAATGGCAATCTGGCAGTCAACGCAGGGGGCGAGAAGATCTATCTGCTGACTGCCGTGCCGGAGCCGGGCAGCGCGGCGCTGCTGCTGCTGGGCCTGCTTGGCTTGGCCTGGCGCAGGTCGCGCCAGCAGGCCTGAGGCGAATCTCTCAGGCCGCGAAAGCGATCGCTTCGGGCTCGCCGCGCGGCAGCGTCGCCCAGCGGTCGGCGCCCAACTCGTAGAGCAGGGCTGCAGCGCTGCCGGGGCCGTCGGCGAGGGTGCCTTTGAGGCGCAGGCCCAGGCATTCCAGCGTCTTGCGCGTGGGGGCATTGCTCGGCAGCACGGCGGCGACGACGGCGCCTTCATGGTGCTGCTCGAAGGCCTGGCTCATCGCGTACTGGGCCATTTCGGACGCCAGGCCGCGGCCCCAGGCCTGGGGCGTGATGCGGTAGTAGAGGTAGAGGCCCGAGTGGCCGGCGACGCTGCGATGCATGAGGCCGCCGAAACCGATCAGGTTGTCGGGTCGTTCGCGCTCGGCGATGGCCCAATGGCCGAAGCCGCGCGTCCGCCAGTGGCTGATCCAGGCTTGCAACTGGGCCTCGATCGCCTCGCGGCCATGCGGCGTGGCGGCGGCGCAGAAGCGGTTGACGGCCGGATCGGCGTGGAGCGCCGTCAGGGTGTCCAGATCGCTGTCCCGGGGCGGGCGCAACATCAGGCGGCGGGTGACCATGGCTGCCGGTACAGGCGCAACAGGCTCGCTGAACTCAAACTGGACCATCTAGTCAGAAACTCGGTAAAAACCCGTAGGAGAGTAGCGGCGAGCCGGCTTGTACGGAAGTCCCGCGATGGCGGGTCTTGTCGCAAAACCGTCACAAAACCACGTAAAGACGCTCAGGGCGCAAGGGTTTACCCACGCGGCGCGGTCCTACATCCCTGCCGCCGAGAAGCGTCCAAGCTGTCGCTGTCACGACTTCACCCTCCAGCAACTGGCGTGACAGGAGATCGGCATGTCCAACCCATGGCTCAAGAAGAACCCGTTCATGAGCATCTGGCTCAGCGCCGCCAACTCAGTGGCCAACTCCGCGCGCGCCCAGGTCGCCGCGACGTCCAAGCGTCAGGCCAATGCCGCCATGGCGAACGCCAGCCAGCAGGTCGTGGACTTCTGGTTCGGCGCCTTGACGCCGCAGAAACCGCCGCCCCGTGCCCGGCGCACGACGAAGCGCTGAAGAAGCCCTCCATGACACAGACCATCATCGACTTCCACCTCGGCGTGCGCTTCAAGGTTGAAGCGATCCCGCGCGGCGAGACTTTCCAAGGGCGTTACACGCTCCTCGAGAACGACTTGGCCGGCGACACGGGTACAGATGACAGCTATCGGCCAGCGACCGAAAACAATTGGGCCACCGCGGATGAAGCGCTGACCTACGCGACCGAGGCCGCGCACCATGCCATCGAAGGCATCCCGCCGTTCACCAAGGGGCAGCCGGAACGCGTGTGAGGCGCGAGCGCCTCACCGCCTTCAGCCGGTCAGCAGCGCATTGACGCGGCGAACGTAGGCGGCCGGGTCTTCCAGGTGCCCGCCCTCGGCCAGCACGGCCTGGTCGAACAGCACCTGGGCCAGGTCGTCGAAGTGCGCACTGCCGTCCAGCTTCTTGACCAGCGCATGCTCGGCGTTGATCTCCAGCGTTGGCTTGCTCTCGGGAGCGGTCTGGCCGGCCTGCTTCAGCAGGCGCGCCAGGTGGCCGCTCATGTCGCCCTCTTCCACGACGATGCAGGCCGGCGAGTCGACCAGGCGGGTCGTCACACGCACGTCCTTGGCGCGGTCCTTCAGCGCCTCCTTGAGCTTGTCCAACAGCGGCTTCAGGCTCTCGGCCGTCTCGTCGGCCTTCTTCTTCTCGTCCTCGTCCAGCAGCTTGCCCAGGTCCACGGCGCCCTTGGCGACGGACTGCAGCGTCTTGCCCTCGAACTCGTAGAGGTGGCTCAGCATCCACTCGTCGACGCGGTCCACCAGCAGCAGCACCTCGATGCCCTTCTTGCGGAAGATCTCCAGCTGCGGGCTGTGCTTGGCGGCGGACAGGGAATCGGCGGTGATGTAGTAGATGACGTCCTGGCCATCCTTCACGCGCGACACGTAGTCGGCCAGGCTGACATTGGCGTCGGCATGCGTGGACGCGAAGCGGAACAGCTTGGCCAGCCGCTCCTGGTTGGCGTGGTCTTCGCCGATGCCTTCCTTCAGCACCTGGCCAAAGTCGGTCCAGAAGGCGGCGTACTTGTCCTTGTCTGCCTGCTCCTCGCTGTTGGCCAGGCTCTCCAGCATGCCGAGCACGCGCTTGGTCGAACCCTCGCGGATGGCCTTCACGTCGCGGCTTTCCTGCAGCAGCTCACGCGAGACATTCAGCGGCAGGTCGGCCGAGTCGATGACGCCCTTGACGAAGCGCAGGTAGACCGGCATCAGCGCCTCGGCGTCATCCATGATGAAGACGCGCTTCACATAGAGCTTCACGCCACCACGCTTGTCTCGGTTCCACAGGTCGAAGGGCGCCTTCTGCGGGATGTAGAGCAGCTGGGTGTATTCGCTACGGCCCTCGACGCGGTTGTGCGTGTAGGCCAGCGGCGCGTCGCTGTCGTGGCTGATCTGCTTGTAGAACTCTTCGTACTGCTCTTGAGTGACTTCGCTCTTGCTGCGGCTCCACAGCGCCGAGGCCTTGTTGACCGGCTCCCACTCGTCCAGCACGACCTGCTTGGCGTTGTCGGCGTCCCACTCTTCCTTCTTCATCAGGATGGGGAGCGAAATGTGGTCGCTGTACTTGCTGATCGTCGACTTGACGCGCCAGGTCTTGAGGAACTCTTCCTCGCCGTCGCGCAGATGCAGGATGACGTCGGTGCCGCGGCCGGCCTTGGTGATGGTTTCCAGCTCGTACTCGCCGGTGCCTTCGCTGCTCCAGCGCACGCCCTGGTCGGCCGGCAGCCCGGCACGGCGGGTCTCGACCGTGATGCGGTCGGCCACGATGAAGCCCGAGTAGAAACCCACGCCGAACTGGCCGATCAGCTGGGCGTCCTTCTTCTGGTCGCCTTCCAGCTTGGCCATGAATTCGCGCGTGCCGCTCTTGGCGATGGTGCCCAGGTGGGAGGCGGCCTCCTCGGCGCTCATGCCGATGCCGTTGTCGCTGATGGTCAGCGTCTTGGCTTCCTCGTCGAAGCTGACGCGCACTTCCAGGTTGGGTTGGTCCTCGAACAGCGCGGCGTTGTCCAGGGCCTCGAAGCGCAGCTTGTCGCAGGCGTCACTGGCGTTGGACACCAGCTCGCGCAGGAAGATCTCCTTGTTGGAGTACAGCGAATGCGTGACGAGGTGCAGGATCTGCTTGACTTCGGCCTGGAAGGCGTGGGTTTGCTTGGTCATGGCGTTGGAAAATCTCTGAGGAATCTGGGGCATTACCGCCCGACGGGCGGCCAGTTGAGGCTGACCCGGCGGAATTCAAGGCCCGGCAGCGTAAACCCAATCACGCCCTCACCCTCATGCACAACCTCGGACACGGCATCTATCGGCTGCCGCGGGTCATCTCCAGCCCCGATTGCCAGCGCTTCATCCAGCAGGCCGAAGGCTTCGGCTTCGAGCCGGCCACCATCAACACGGTCAAAGGCGTGAAGCTGGAGACGGAGGTCCGCAACAACGACCGCGTCATCTTCGACAGCTTCGAGCTGGCCCTGGAGGTGTGGAAGCGTGTCGCGCTGGACCTGCCGCCGGTATGGATGGCACGCGGCCTGGCGGGCCTGAACGAGCGCTTTCGTTTCTACCGCTATGCCCAGGACCAGAAGTTCGACTGGCATGTCGACGGCCCCTTCGAGCGCAGCAACGGCGAGCGCAGCCTGCTGACCATCCTGATCTACCTGGGCGGCGAGTACGAGGGCGGCGCGACCACCTTCGACGTCGACGGCGAGCTGATCGAGGTGCGCGGCGACGAGGGCGATGTCGTCGTCTTCCCGCACCGGCTGCGCCATCGCGGCTCGCTGGTCACATCGGGCACCAAATACATGCTGCGCAGCGACGTCATGTACTACCCGCTGGTGGGGGCCGGGCAGTCAGACTTCCCCAGTCTCGACGCCCTGCGCGCGATGGCCGCCAGCGCTCAGTAGGACACGGCCAGTCGCGGCACGTCGACCTTGATCAGCGCCTTGGACAGCGACCCGGCCGCCGCACGGGCGTAGTCCAGCGCCCAGGCAGCGTCGGCAAACGCGGCCGGCCCGGCAGCCAGCGCGATGCCGACGAGCTTGTCGGCCAGCAGCACCTTGCCGGAACCGCGCAGGGGCTCGCACTCCAGACGGACGAAGTTCTCGTCCAGCCAGCGGCGCGCGGCCTCGAAGCCCAAGACCTCGGCGCCGTCGAGCTGCAACTCGATGGGCGCGACGGCCTCGAAGATGACGGTGATCCGGGCTTGCATGGCCCGGATTGTGTCAGCGCCCGGCCAGCACCGCCTGCGACAGCACGTCCAGCACGGCCAGGGAGTCGTCCCAGCCCAGGCAGGCGTCGGTGATGCTCTTGCCGTACTCCAGCGCGGCGGGGTCGTCCTTGCCGGGCGTGAACTTCTGGGCGCCGTCGTTCAGATGGCTTTCCACCATGACGCCGAAGATGCTCTTGCCGCCCTCGCGCATCTGGCCGGCAATGTCGCGCGCCACGTCCAGCTGGCGCTGGTGCTGCTTGCTGGAGTTGGCGTGCGAACAGTCCACCATCAGGCGTTGCGGCAGCTTGGATTTCTCCAGGTCGGCGCAGGCCTCGGCGACGCTCTTGGCGTCGTAGTTGGGCGCCTTGCCGCCGCGCAGGATGACGTGGCAGTCGGCATTGCCGCGCGTCTCGACGATGGCGACCTGGCCGTTCTTGTGCACGGACAGGAAATGGTGGCCGCGCGCGGCGGCCTGGATGGCGTCGGTGGCGATCTTGATGTTGCCGTCGGTGCCGTTCTTGAAGCCGATGGGCGCCGACAGGCCCGAGGCCAGTTCACGGTGCACCTGGCTCTCGGTGGTGCGCGCGCCGATGGCGCCCCAGGCGATCAGGTCGCCGATGTACTGCGGCGAGATGACGTCCAGGAACTCGCTGCCGGCCGGCACGCCCAGGCGGTTGATTTCCAACAGCAGCTGGCGGGCGATGCGCAGGCCCTCGTCGATGCGGTAGCTCTCGTCCAGGTAGGGGTCGTTGATCAGCCCCTTCCAGCCCACGGTGGTGCGCGGCTTCTCGAAGTAGACGCGCATGACGATTTCCAGCGTGCCGGCGTACTTCTCGCGCTGCTCTTTCAGCTTGCGGGCGTACTCGAGCGCGGCGCTCGGGTCGTGGATGGAGCAGGGGCCGATGACGACGAGCAGGCGATCGTCCTCGCCGCTCATGATCTTGCGGATGCGCTGGCGGGTCTGGCCGATCAGGTTCTCCATCGCCGTGCCGCGAATGGGGAAGAAGCGGATCAGATGCTCCGGCGGCGGCAGCGGCGTCACGTCGACGATGCGCTCGTCATCGGTGGCGCTGGTCTTGTCGTCCTGGGAGTACCAGCGCTGGGCTTCGGGTTGGACGGAGGAGACTTTGGCGTTCATCGGATCAGCCTTTCTGACAATGGCTTGCCGTTGCGTTGCAGGCTAACTTTGCGGAGCAAAGTTAAGGCGCAACGCGCCGGCCGGAGACAAAACAAAAAACCGCCGGGCTTTGGAGGCCCGGCGGTTTGTAGGGAGTCTGGGTTCAGCGCGCGCGCTCAGGACTCTCCACCGCCGGGGCGGGGAAAAAACCAAAAGCTAAAGTAAGCGGCGCGGGACATGGGAGCAGAATCTAGCACGCCGGCTGCAGCGAGCTTTCGGCAGCGGGCAAGTCCCGCTTGACCCGCGAACCGGCTTGYGTGGCAATCGGCATCTCTGCACAGGAGACAAGCCATGCAAAGACGCCATGCCCTCGGCGCTGCGGTCACCGGCCTCGCCGGAGTGACTGTCGCCGGATGCGCCTCGACGGCGGCCACTTCCGCCGCGCCCTTCACGGTCGCCCAGCCCTTCGTGCCCATATCCGGCAGCAGCGAGATCTTCCCGGTGCGGCGCATCTACTGCATAGGCCGCAACTACGCGGCCCACGCCCGCGAGATGGGCTCGGACCCCACGCGCGAGCCGCCCTTCTTCTTCCAGAAGCCCAGCGACGCGGTGCAGTTCGCGCCGCCCGGCCGCACCACCGACCACCCCTATCCGACGCTGACCAAGAACTACCACTACGAGCTGGAGTTGGTCGCGGCCCTGCACAAGGGCGGCAAGAACGTCCCCGTCGACAAGGCTCTGGACCTCGTCTATGGCTATGCCGTCGGCCTCGACATGACCCGTCGCGACCTGCAGCGCGGCATGGGCGACCAGAAAAAGCCCTGGGAAATCGGCAAGAGCTTTGACCGCTCCGCGCCCATCGGGCCCATTCACCGCGTGGCCCAGGTCGGCCACTTCACCCAAGGCGCCATCACGCTGAAGGTCAACGGCACGGTGAAGCAAGACGCCAACCTGAACCAGATGATCTGGAGCGTCGCCGAGCAGATCGCCCAGCTGTCCCAGGCCTTCGAGCTGATGCCGGGCGACATCATCTACAGCGGCACGCCGGAGAACGTCGGGCCGGTGGTGCCGGGCGATCTGATGGAGGGAACGATTGCGGGGTTGCCGCTGCTGAGCGTGAAGGTGGTGGCCTGATCAGGCCGTACCACCCACCGTCAGCCCCTCAATCCGCAGCGTCGGCTGCCCCACGCCCACCGGCACGCTCTGGCCTTCCTTGCCGCAGACGCCCACACCCGTGTCCAGCGCCATGTCGTTGCCGATCATGCTGACGCGCGTCAGCGCGTCCGGGCCGTTGCCGATGATGGTGGCGCCCTTGACGGGGTACTGGATCTTGCCGTTCTCGACCCAGTAGGCCTCGCTGGCCGAGAACACGAACTTGCCGCTCGTGATATCGACCTGGCCGCCGCCGAAGTTGGTGGCGTACAGGCCCTTCTTGATGGACGCGACGATCTCCTTGGGGTCGTCCTTGCCGCCCAGCATATAGGTGTTGGTCATGCGCGGCATCGGCACATGGGCATAGCTCTCGCGGCGGCCGTTGCCGGTGGGGGCGACCTTCATCAGCCGCGCGTTCATCGCGTCCTGGATATAGCCCTTCAGGATGCCGTCCTCGATCAGCACATTGCGCTGGCTGGCGCAGCCCTCGTCGTCGACGTTCAGCGAGCCGCGGCGGTCGGGGATGGTGCCGTCGTCCAGCACCGTGACGCCCTTGGACGCCACGCGCTGGCCGATGCGGCCGGCAAAGGCGCTCGAGCCCTTGCGGTTGAAGTCGCCCTCCAGGCCGTGACCGACGGCTTCGTGCAGCAGCACGCCGGGCCAGCCGGGGCCGACCACGACGACCATTTCGCCGGCCGGTGCGGGGCGGCTTTCCAGATTCGTCAGCGCGGCGTGGACCGCCTGCTCGACGTAGCTCGCGATCATCTCGTCGGTGAAATAGGCCAGGCCGAAACGCCCGCCGCCGCCGCCCGACCCCACCTCGCGGCGGCCATTGCTCTCGGCGATGACGGTGATGGACAGGCGCACCAGCGGGCGCACGTCGGCTGCCAGCGTGCCGTCGGCACGGGCGATCAGCACCACCTCGTGCTCGGCGGCCAGGCCGGCCATGACCTGTGCGACGCGCGGGTCCTTGGCACGGGCCATCTTCTCGGCGCGCTCCAGCAGCGCGACCTTGGCGGCGCTGTCCAGGCTGGCGATGGGGTCGGCCACGCCATAGAGCTCGCGGCTGCCGGCCACGCGGCCCTGGTTGGGCACTTTCACCTTCTTGCTCTGGCCCGCGGCCGCGATGGTGCGCACCGTGCGCGCGGCGTCCAGCAGCGAATCGAGGGAGATGTCGTCTGAATAAGCGAATGCCGTCTTCTCACCGGCCACCGCGCGCACGCCGACGCCCTGGTCGATGCTGAAGGAGCCGCTCTTGACGATGCCCTCCTCCAGGCTCCAGCCCTCGGCGCGGGTGGTCTGGAAATAGAGGTCGGCATCGTCGACGCGATGCTCGGTGATGAGGCGCAGCGCCTGCGAGAGCGAGGCCTCGGTCAGGCCGAAGGGCTCCAGCAGTTGCGAGCGGGCGGTGGCCAGGCGGGCCAGGGTGGGTTCGACGGCGATCATGGGCTGATTCTAGGAAGGTGCGCGTCAGCCACCTGAAGGCATGGACATGCTTTTTTACGCGAGTCATGTCGGCCCTGGTTGCAAGGACGTCGTTGTGGACGGGCCTTGCAACCCAGCATCCTCAAGGAGCACTCGATGAAGACCTCTCACAAAGCCCTGATCGCCCTGCTGACCCTGGCCGGCGCCAGCGCCTTTGCCCAGACCCCTGGCACCAACACGCCGCGCATCGACAAGCGCGAAGCCAACCAGCAGGCCCGCATCGCCCAGGGCGCCGCCAGTGGCAGCCTGACGGCCCACGAGACCCAGCGCCTGGAGAAGGAACAGGCCCGCGTCGACAACGCCGAGGCCAAGGCCAAGGCGGACGGCAGCGTGACGGCCAAGGAGCGCCGCCACCTGACCGCGATGCAAAACGGCGCCAGCCGCGACATCCATCGCAAGAAGCACAACGCCAGGGCCGCCAGCGCACCGGGCTGAAGCGAAGCTGCCCCTCGCCCAACCTCGCATCGCTGAACGCGAGCGAGTCTGGTCGGTCCCCCGGGGGGACGGCGATGCTCTCGGCATCGAGCCGCGAGCACATCGCCGGCGCGGGCCGGCTAGGGAGCGGCCCGTCGCTCGGCCCGCAACTCCCCGCTTGCATGCGTCGTACGTGCCGCAAATTCGGAAATGGCGGCCGAAATGACCACGCATTACGCCTGCTAACAAATCCATCCCTGGCATGGCCCTGCTAGGGATGGCCGCCGGGAGCAGGCCCCGGACAGCATGCAGCGTCACCGTCCTTCACGGAACACGGAGCGCTGCATGAAGCTTGTTCTCTCGCTCGCCACGCTGGCCCTGGCCGCCGCGGCCACCGGCCCGGCCCTGGCCTATACCCAGGTCGGCGCCGGCTACAGCCAACCCGTCTTCCTGACCGCCCCGGTAGGCGACTCGCGCCTCTTCGTCGTCGAAAAGGGCGGCCTCATCAAGGTGCAGGACAGTGGCGGCAGCGTGTCCACCTGGCTCAATCTGTCGGGCCAGGTCGACACGGGCGGCGAGCGTGGCCTGCTGGGCCTGGCCTTCGACCCCGGCTTCGCCAGCAATGGCCGCTTCTACGTCGACTACATCGACAAGACGACGCTGAGCACCGTCGTGGCGAGCYACACGGTCAATGGCTCAGGCGCCGTGGATCTGGCCAGCGCCAAGACCATCATCACGGTGGCCCAGCCGGCCGGGCGCGACAACCACAAGGCAGGCTGGATAGGCTTCAGCGCCGCCGACCCGGGCCATCTCTACATCGCCACCGGCGATGGCGGCAGCGGCAACGACCCCGACAACAACGCCCAGAACCTGAACAGCAACCTCGGCAAGCTGCTGCGCATCACGCCCAATGCCGCGGGCGGCTACACGGTGCCGGCGGACAACCCCTTCGTCGGCGTGGCCGGCAATGACGAGATCTGGGCCTATGGCCTGCGCAACCCCTTCCGCAACAGCTTCGACCGCCAAACCGGCGACCTGTGGATAGGTGATGTGGGCCAGGGCGCGCGCGAAGAGGTGGACTTCGCCTCCGTGGCCGCCGGCCTGGGCCGAGGCGCCAACTACGGCTGGCGCATCCGTGAAGGCAATATCGCCACGCCCGGCATCAACGACGGGCCGCCGCTCACCCCGGTAACCAATCCGCTGTTCGACTACGACCGCAATGTCGGCGGCACCGTCATCGGCGGCTACGTCTATCACGGCGCGGATGCCAGCCTCGACGGCAAATACATCTTCGGCGACTACGTCGCGGGCAAGGTCTGGAGCTACAGCAACGGCACGCGCACGGAACTGTCCGATCCCTTCTCCACCTTCCAGCTGACCAGCTTCGGCGAGGGCGGCGACGGTTCGCTCTACGCCGTCGGCATCAACGGCAACATCTATCTGCTGGCCGCTGCCGTGCCCGAGCCCGCCCCCGCCCTGCTGTTGGCCGTGGGCCTGGCCGCCGGCGGCCTGCTCACTCGTCGCCGCCGCGCTTGAGCTTGAGGCCGGCGTCGTAGAGCCGGTTGCGCGGCGCGCCGCTGATCTGCGCCGCCAGCGCCACGGCCTGCTTCAGCGGCAGCTCGGCCGCCAGCAGCGCGAGCACACGCAAGGTCTCGGCCGGCAGGTCGTCGTCCGCGGTGGCCTGGGGCGCCGCAGCGTGCAGCACAAGCACAAACTCGCCGCGCTGGCGTTGCGAATCGGCCGCCAGCCAGCCGGGCAGCGTGTCGGCCGGCGCGGTGTGGATGCTCTCGAACTGCTTGGTCAGCTCGCGGCAGACGGTCACGCGCCGCGCCGGCGCCAGTTCGGCCAGCAGCGCGATCAACTCGACGATGCGGTGCGGCGCCTCGAAGACGACCTGGCTCTGGCCTTCGACGGCCAGCACGGCCTGCAGCGCAGTGCGGCGCTCGCCGGCCTTGGTCGGCAGGAAGCCGACGAAAGAGAAGCTTGTCGCCGCGGTGTCACCGGCCACGCTCAGCGCCGTCGCCGCGCTGCTCGGCCCCGGCAGGGGCAGCACGCGGTAGCCGGCAGCAACCACCTCCTGCACCAGCACCGCGCCGGGGTCGGAGATGGCCGGCGTGCCGGCGTCCGACGCATAGGCCACCCGCTCCCCCGCCGCCAGCCGCGTGATGACGCCGGCACTGCCTTCGCGCTCGTTGTGCTGGTGCACGGCGATCAGCGGCTTGTGCAGGCCCAGATGGCGCAGCAGTTGGGCGCCCTGGCGTGTGTCCTCGCAGGCCAGCGCGTCGACCAGGCTCAAGGCATGGATGGCGCGCAGGCTCAGGTCGGCCATATTGCCGATGGGCGTCGCGACGAGATAGAGCGTGGCGGCCGGATACTGCTGGCCGCCGGCTGCAGCCTGGGCGGCCTGGCGAACCAGGGAGGCGTCAATGTTCAACTGGGGCTCTCGATCAAAACCGGATACCAAGGCGCGCGGGGACGCGGCCGAAGATGCAGCACTTGCGCATCTGCTGCGCGCTGGCTTGCGCCTGCTGGAGAGGAATTATCGAGTCGGCGCCGGTCCCAATCGGCGGGCGGGCGAAGTGGACTTGATCATGGCCGATCGTGACGGCACCCTGGTGTTCGTGGAAGTGCGGGCCCGGGCCGATGCCTCGCATGGTGGCGCGGCCGCCAGCGTGACCGCCAAGAAGCAGCAGCGCCTGATCTACGCCGCCCAGCACTATCTGCTGCGCCATGCGAGCCCGCCACCCTGCCGTTTCGATGTCGTCGCCATCGACGGCACCGAACTCACCTGGTTACAAGGGGCCTTCGACACCGAGTGATGCTGTGTTGGTGTTCAACGCGAACCGGCGCCGGGCCGCCCCTAGCCGGCCCGCAGGCGATGTGCTTGCGGCTCAACGCCACAAGCATCGCCGTCCCCTCGGGGGACCGGCCAGGCTCGACCGCGTTCAGCGGCGCGAGACCGGACGAGGGGCTTCTATGATGGCGCCCCAATGATCGAGCAACGTATCCAGCAGCAGTTCTTCGAGAGCGCCGACCTGCTCTACCAAGCCGCCGAGCAATTGGCCCGGCCCCTGGCGATGGCCGCACAGATGGTGGTGGACGCCATCACCGGCGGCAGCCGCATCCTCTGTGCCGGCCAGGGCCTGGCCAGCATGGACGCCGACTACCTGGCCGCCCGCCTGGCCGGCCGCTTCGAGCAGGACAGGCCGGGGCTGGCAGCCTGGAGCCTGTCGGCCCAGGTCCGCGACGCCGCCGGCGTCGACCTGGCCCGGCTGCTGCAGGCCCATGGCCACCCCGGCGACGTCCTCATCATGATCGAGCCGCTGCGCGAGCAGCGTGACGCCTGGCAGGCAGCGGTCGCCGTGGCCCATGCGCAGGAGATGAGCATCATCGCGCTGACCGCCCAGCCGCCCGGCGCCGCCGACGAATGGCGCGGCCTGCTGCAGGACACCGATATCCAGATCCGCGTCAGCCACGGCCGCGAGCCGCGCGTTGTCGAAGCCCAGCGCGTGCTGCTGCATGCGCTGGCCGACGCTGTCGACCTGCAACTGCTGGGCAGCGACGAATAACCCTTTCGATGGAAGCCCGATGAAAAAACTCAGCCTCACCCTGACCGCCGCCATCCTCGCCAGCACGCTCGCCACCGGTTGCGCACCGCTGCTGATCGGCGGCGCGATGGTGGGTGGCGTCAGCGTCGCCACCGACCGCCGCACCTCGGCCACCCAGCTCGAGGACGAGACCATCGAGTACAAGGCCGGTTCCCGCATCCGCGATCAGCTCGGTGACAAGGTCCACGTCAACATCAACAGCTACAACCGCGTCGCGCTGATCACCGGCGAGGCCCGCACCGAGGCCGACCAGGCCCAGCTGGAGCGCATCGTCGCCGGCGTCGAGAGCGTCACCCGCGTGGTCAATGAGACCGCCGTCACCATGCACAGCGCGCTGAACGGCCGCTCCAACGATGTCCTCTTGAAGAGCAAGGTCAAGGCCTCGCTCATCGATGCCCCCGACCTGCTGAGCAATGCCTTCTACGTCGTCGTCGAACGCGGCGAGGTCTTCCTGCTGGGCCGCGTCACCGAACGCGAAGCCAATCGCGCCACCGACATCGCGCGCGGCGTCAGCGGCGTCCGCAAGGTCGTGCGGGTGTTCGAGATCATCAGCGAAGAAGAGCTCGCGCGACTGACCCCGAAGAAATCGTAAGCCGTCAGGCTCAGAGGCGCTTGATCAGCGAGGACGTGTCCCAGCGGTTCCCACCCTGGGCCTGCACGTCCGCATAGAACTGGTCCACCAGCGCGGTCACTGGCAGGCGTGAGCCGTTGCGGCGCGCTTCGTCCAGCACCAGGCCCAGGTCCTTGCGCATCCAGTCGACTGCGAAGCCGAAGTCGAACTTGCCTTCGACCATGGTCTTGCCACGGTTGTCCATCTGCCAGCTCTGGGCGGCGCCCTTGCCGATGACGTCCAGCACCTGGGCCATGTCCAGGCCCGCGTTCTGGCCGAAGCGCACGGCCTCGGACAGGCCCTGCACGACGCCGGCGATGCAGATCTGGTTGACCATCTTGGCCAGCTGACCCGAGCCTGGGCCGCCCAGCAGGGTCACGGCCTTGGCAAAGGCCAGGGCGATGGGTTTCGCGGTTTCGAAGGGCGCCGCATCGCCGCCGCACATCACCGTCAGCGCGCCGTTGACGGCACCAGCCTGGCCGCCGGAGACCGGCGCATCGATGAAGGCAACGCCTCGCGCGGCGGCGGCGGCATGCAGCTGGCGGGCGACGGCGGCCGAGGCGGTGGTGTGGTCCACGAAGACGCTGCCCGAGGTCATGCCGGCCAGGGCGCCGGCATCGCCCAGCACGACGGAGCGCAGGTCATCGTCGTTGCCGACGCAGCAGAACACGAACTCCGCGCCCTTCACGGCTTCGGCCGGCGTGGCGGCGAAGGCACCGCCATATTCCTGCGTCCAGGCCTGGGCCTTGGCCGCCGTGCGGTTGTAGACGGTGACCTGATGACCGGCTCGCGCCAGATGGCCGGCCATGGGATGGCCCATGACGCCCAGGCCCAGGAAGGCGACGCGGCGGGCGGGAATCGGGTCGTAGCTGCGGGTGCTCATGGGGATCAGAGAATCGTCAGGTGTTCGGTACCGCTGGACAGGTCGCCCGCACGGGCACGCTCGCTGTTGAGCTTGATCTGCAGGCGCAGGTCGTTGACCGAGTCGGCATTGCGCAGCGCGTCCTCGTAGGTGACCTTGCCGGCCTCGTAGAGGTCGAACAGCGACTGGTCGAAGGTCTGCATGCCCTGCTCGCGGGAGCGCTTCATCAGCTCCTTGATCTCGCTGATCTCGCCCTTGAAGATGAGGTCGGAGATCAGCGGCGAGTTCAGCAGGATCTCGACGGCGGCGACCCGGCCCTTGCCCTCGCGGCGCGGCAGCAGGCGCTGGGAGACCAACGCGCGCAGATTCAGCGACAGGTCCATCAGCAGCTGCTGGCGGCGGTCTTCGGGGAAGAAGTTGATGATGCGGTCCAGTGCCTGGTTGGCGCTGTTGGCGTGCAGGGTGGCCATGCACAGGTGGCCGGTCTCGGCGAAGGCGACCGCATGCTCCATGGTCTCGCGGTCGCGCAGCTCACCCATCAGGATGACGTCGGGCGCCTGGCGCAGCGAGTTCTTCAGCGCGGCTTCCCAGCTGTCCGTGTCCAGGCCCAGTTCGCGCTGGGTGACGATGCAGTTCTTGTGCGGATGCACGAATTCGATCGGGTCCTCGATGGTCACGATGTGGCCATAGGTCGTCTCGTTGCGCTCATCGATCATGGCGGCCAGCGACGTGCTCTTGCCCGAGCCCGTGGCGCCCACGACGATGACCAGGCCGCGCTTGTGCTGCACCACCTCGCGCAGCACGACGGGCAGGTCCAGCGATTCGATGGTCGGCAGCGTCGAGGGAATCGTCCGCAGCACCAGGCCCACCTGGCTTTGCTGGATGAAGGCGTTGACGCGGAAGCGCCCGACGCCGTGGGGCGAGATCGCGAAATTGCACTCCTTGGTGCGCTCGAATTCGGCCGCCTGCTTGTCGTTCATGATGGCCCGTGCCAGCTGCAGCGTGTGCTGACCGGTCAGGGGCTGGGGCGACACCTTGGTCATCTTGCCGTCCACCTTGATGGCCGGCGGGAACTCCGCGGTCAGGAAGAGGTCGGAGCCCTTGCGCGACAGCATCAGCCGCAGCAGGTCGTTGATGAATTTGGATGCCTGATCGCGTTCCATGGTCGATGTCCTTGTGCGATCAGCCCGGGAAGTTCTCTGGGAACTTCGCCTTGGCCCGCGCCTCAGCGGGAGAAATGATGTTGCGGCGGACCAGGTCGGTGAGGTTCTGGTCCAGCGTCTGCATGCCCTGCGAATTGCCCGTCTGGATGGACGAGTACATCTGCGCCACCTTGTTCTCGCGGATCAGGTTGCGGATGGCCGAGGTGCCCAGCATGATCTCGTGGGCCGCGACGCGGCCGGTGCCGTCCTTCAGCTTGCACAGGCTCTGCGAGATGACGGCCTGCAGCGACTCCGACACCATCGCCCGCACCATTTCCTTCTCGGCGGCGGGGAAGACGTCGACGATGCGGTCCACCGTCTTGGCGGCCGACGAGGTGTGCAGGGTGCCGAACACCAGGTGACCCGTTTCAGCGGCGGTCAGTGCCAGGCGGATGGTTTCCAGGTCGCGCATTTCGCCGACCAGCACGCAGTCCGGGTCTTCACGCAGCGCCGAGCGCAACGCGTTGCTGAACGAGTGGGTGTGCGGGCCGACCTCACGCTGGTTAATCAGGCTCTTCTTGGATTCGTGCACGAACTCGATCGGGTCCTCGATGGTGAGGATGTGGCCGTACTCGTTCTCGTTGAGGTGGTTGACCATGCCGGCCAGCGTCGTGCTCTTGCCGGAGCCGGTCGGGCCGGTCACCAGCACCAGGCCGCGCGGGCGCAGCGCCAGTTCGGCGAAGACCTTGGGCGCATTGAGCTGCTCCAGGCTGAGGATCTTGCTCGGAATCGTCCGGAACACGGCGCCCGCGCCGCGGTTCTGGTTGAAGGCGTTGACGCGAAAACGCGCCAGGCCCTGGATCTCGAAGGAGAAGTCGACTTCCAGCGTCTCCTCGTACATCTTGCGCTGGGAGTCGTTCATGATGTCGTAGACCATGTCATGGACCGCGCGGTGGTCCAGGGCCTCGACATTGATGCGGCGCACGTCGCCGTGCACCCGGATCATCGGTGGCAAGCCGGCCGAGAGGTGCAGGTCGGATGCCTTGTTCTTGACCGAGAATGCCAGCAGCTGAGTGATGTCCATGGGGCTAGGGCCTGTTTACACGACGGGAATCGGTGCGAGAGGGTCTGCGCGGGCGCAGGGCTAGGCGTCGCGCCGAAGCCCGGGCTGGTTGCCCGGGCAAGGCGTGCAACGACGCTATGCGCCCGCGCAGACCCTCTCCCGAAGGGTTGTCACTCAAAAACCCGCGCGCGGCGTTGCGAAGCCTCGCTGGGGATAACCCCAACTTCGACTTCGCGCCTTGCTCGCGGGCTTTTGAGTGGCAACGCATCCGATCCCCGTTGTGTAAACAGACCCTGAAGTGCTCGGACCATTATGGCGATCTCCGACTCCCTCCAAGCCACCAAAAATCGCATCGCTGCGGCATGTGTCTCAGCCGGCCGCCCCCCCCAGGCGGTACGTCTGCTCGTCGTCAGCAAGACTTTTCCCGCTTCGGCGGTGCGCGAGGCCTTCGCGGCCGGTGCCCGCGCCTTCGGCGAGAACTATGTGCAGGAAGGCCTGGCCAAGATCGGCGAACTGGCCGATCTGCGCGACCAGATCGAATGGCATCTGATCGGCCCGCTGCAGTCCAACAAGACCAAGCCCGTCGCCGAACACTTCGACTGGGTGCACAGCGTGGACAGGCTCAAGATCGCCGAGCGGCTGGCCGAGCAGCGCCCCGCCCACCTGGCGCCGCTCAATGTCTGCCTGCAGGTCAATATCAGCGAAGAGGCGAGCAAGAGCGGCCTCGTGCCCGCCGACGTCCCGGCGCTGGCCGCCCAGGTCGCCGCCCTGCCCCGGCTGAAGCTGCGCGGCCTGATGGCCATACCCGAGCCCGGCCCCAGCGCGCTGGCGCAGCACCAGGCCATGGCCGCCCTGTTCGGCGCGCTGAAGGCCGAGGGCCTGGCGCTGGACATCCTGTCCCTGGGCATGAGCGCCGACCTGGAGGACGCCATCCGGGCCGGCTCGACGATGGTGCGCGTCGGCAGCGCCATCTTCGGCGCGCGGTGAACGGCGAGGCGCCACGCTACCGCCGGCTGGCCGACGAGCTGGCCCGACTGATCCACGGCGGCGCGCTGCGCCCGGGCGACCGCCTGCCCTCGGTGCGCCAGACCCAGGCCAGCCACCACTGCAGCGCGGCCACCGTCTTCCAGGCCTATCACCGCCTCGAAGCGCTGGGCCTGGTGCGCGCGGCGGAGCGCTCCGGCTATTTCGTCGCCCCCACCATGGTGCCGGCTGCGCGGCCCGCAGCGGACGGGGCCCAGCCGGTGGCCGTCAGCGAGTTGGTCTTCCAGCTGCTCGGCACCGGCGGGCATGAGATCCACGCGCCGCTCGGCTCGGCCTTCATCAGCCCCACGCTGTTCCCGCTGGACGCGCTGCGCCGCGCGCTGGCGGCCGGCAGCCGCAGCCTCACACCAGCCGAGCTGACCCAGCAACTGCCCAGCGGCCACGCAGGCCTGCGCCGCCAGATCGCGCTGCGCTATCTGCGCCAGGGCCTGAGCATCGCGCCCGATGAGATCGTGCTGACCGACGGCGCCCTCGAAGGCCTCAATCTGTCGCTGCAGCTGCTGACCCGGCCCGGCGACGCGGTGCTGATCGAGTCGCCGTGCTTCTACGCGGCGCTGCAGGCGCTGGAACGCCTCGGCCTGCGCGCCGTCGAAGTGCCCGCCGACGCGGCCGAGGGCGCCGACCTGGACCGCATGGCCGCCCTCATTGAACGCCACCGGCCCACGGCCTGCTGGCTGATGACGAGCTTCCAGAACCCGCTGGGCAGCCTGATGCCACCCGACAAAAAGCGCGCCCTCGTCGCGCTGCTCGAGCAGCATGGCATCCCGCTGATCGAGGACGACGTCTACGCCGAGCTGCAGCACCAGGGCAGCCCGCCGCCGCCCGCCAAGGCCTTTTCGACGCGCGGCGAGGTGCTGCACTGCGGCTCCTTCTCCAAGACGCTGGCGCCGGGCTACCGCGTCGGCTGGGTGGCGGCGGGCCGCTTCGCGCCGGCGCTGCGCCGGGCCAAGCTCAGCCAGAGCCTGTCGGGCTCCTGGCCGGCCCAGGCCGCCGTCGCCCATTACCTGGAAGGCGGCGACTACGACCGCCATCTGCGCGCGCTGCGGCGGGCGCTGGCCGCCCAGCAGCAGGCGCTGAGCGCAGCGGTCCGCGCGCATTTCCCGCCGGGCACGCGGCTGACCCGTCCCGAGGGCGGCTATTTCATCTGGGTCGATCTACCTGCCGGTCATGACACACTGGCCCTGCAGCGCGCCGCATTGGGGGAAGGCATCAGCCTGGCTCCGGGGCCGCTGTTCTCGGCCCATGGTGGCTTCAGGACCAGCCTGCGCCTGAACAGTGGCCAGCCCTGGACACCGGCGCTGGCGGCCGCCGTGGCGCGCCTGGGCGAACTGATACGGTCTCCGCAGCCCTGATCTGCTCCTTACGCCGGGTCGCCAAGCCGGGCAAGATGACGGCCGATGTCGCCCCTGCTCCGCTCCCTGTGGCTTCTCCTCCTCGCCTGTTGCCTGCCAGCCGGTGCCGTTGATGCCGTGCCCAACGACCTGGCGCAGCGCGCCATGGCCTGCACGGGCTGCCACGGCAAGGAGGGCCGCGCGGCGCCCGATGGCTACTACCCACGCCTGGCCGGCAAGCCGGCGGGCTACCTCTACAACCAGTTGCTGAACTTCCGCGATGGCCGGCGCGACTATGGCCTGATGAGCGAGCTCATCGCGCCGCTGTCGGATGCTTATCTGAAGGAACTCGCCGGCCATTTCGCGTCGCTGGACCTGCCCTACCCGCCGCCGCAGAAGCCCAGCCTGCCGGCACCCGAACTGGCGCGCGCCGAAGCGCTGATCCGCAACGGGGATGCCTCGCGCAAGCTGCCCGCCTGCGCCGCCTGCCACGGCGAGCGCCTGACGGGCAGCCAGCCCGCCGTGCCGGGCCTGCTCGGCCTGTCGCGCGACTATCTGAATGGCCAGCTCGGCGCCTGGCGCAGCGGCCAGCGCCGCGCCAAAGCGCCCGACTGCATGGCGCAGATCGCCAAGACGCTGACCGAAGCCGAGATCAACGCCATCACGCAATTCCTGGCGGGCCAGGTGCTGCCCGCCAACCCGCATCCGGCGGCCGCGCTGGCGGCGCCGGCATCGCTGCGCTGCGGCGGCCTGCAGCCATGAAGCGCCTGTTGTCCGTCCTGGTCGTGCTGGCCGTCCTGGTCGCGAGCGCCGGCTGGGGCCTGCTCGCCTGGCAGCGCGGCATGGCGGATGCGACGCCGCCCTCGACGGTGCCCATCGCGCTGGAGCGTGGCGCCTACCTGGCCGCCGTCGGCAACTGCGCCGGCTGCCACACGGCCCGCGGCGGCGAACGCCTGGCCGGCGGCCGCGCCATCCCGACGCCCTTCGGCACCGTCTTCTCATCCAATCTGACGTCCGATGCCACCGGCCTGGGAGGCTGGAGCGCCGACGACTTCTGGCACGCCCTCCACCTGGGACAGAGCCGCGATGGCCGTCTGCTGGTACCGGCCCACCCCATCGTCAACACGACGCTGGTCACACGCGAGGATGCGGACGCCCTGCATGCCTGGCTGCAGGCCCAGGCGCCCGTGGTGGCACCGCGGCGCGAACACGAGCTGCGCTGGCCTTTCGGCAGCCAGCTGGCTATGGCGGCCTGGCGGGCGCTGTATTTCACGCCTGGCGCCTACCAGGCCGACCCGACCCGCGACGCCGCCTGGAACCGCGGCGCCTACCTGAGCCAGGGGCTGGCCCATTGCAGCGCCTGCCACGCCGGCCGCAATGCGCTGGGAGGCGACCAGGGCGCGGCCGATTTCCGCGGCGGCCTGCTGTCGGGCCTGGGCTGGGTGGCGCCATCGCTGCATGACCCGGCCGAGGCGGGCGTGCAGCGCTGGCCGCAGGCAACACTGCAGCGCTGGCTGCGCGACGGCCATGTCGACGGCCACGCCGCGCTCGGCCCCATGGCCGAGGTCGTCCTCGGCAGCACGGCGGCGCTGAACGATGCCGACCTCGCCGCGATGAGCAGCTATCTGCGCGCCTTGCCCGAGCAGGCCGTCGCCCGCGCCGAGCCGGCCGAGCCCAACCCACGCCGCGTCGAGCGCGGTGCCGGCCTCTACCGCGAGCATTGCGCCGCCTGCCATGGCGAGCAGGGCCAGGGCCGGCGCGACGAAAGCGGCGCACTGGCGTATCCGGCGCTGGCCGGCAGCCGCGTCGTCACCCAGGCCAGCGCCGCCAACCTGATCCGTGTCATCGAGCGCGGCGGCTTCGCGCCGGCCACGCCCGGCCACCCGCGCCCCTATGGCATGCCGCCCTTCGCGGGCGTGCTGAGCGCCGAGGATCTGGCCGCCCTGGCCAGCCATCTGCGCCAGTCCTTCGGCCACCATGCGGGAGAGATAGCCACCGTCGAGGTCCTCAGGTTGCGAGCTGCCGCGGCGCGGCATTGACAGCGCAACCCCGGGAGCGCGGGGAGCCGACGTGAACGACTTCACGCAAGCCTGCTGCAGGCATGAAGCAAATGGTCACAGGTCGCGACACACTGCGCGCCGGCCCCCGGGTATGGCCGCAAAAACAAGGCCGACAGGCCTACAGTCGTCGTTGAATTCAAGAGCGGCAGCCCCGCCGCCGATACCCGAACACCGGACAAGGACCTGAACAGCATGAACTTCCTGACGCAATTGCGCATTGGCCATCGATTGGCCTTGAGCTTTGGCCTGCTCATCCTGCTGCTGGTGGGCATCGGCATTTACGGCGCGAAGAATGCGAACGGCCTGGCCAAGGATCTGGACCGCACCGCCAACTCCAGCCTCTTCAAGATCGGCGCAGCCAACGGTCTGGAAAGCCAGGTCAACATCATTTCCCGCGCCGTGCGCGATCTGCTGCTGCTGGACACCGCCGGTGCCATCAAGAAGCAGAAGAAGGCCATTGCCGACGCGCTGGACGAGGGCGAGAAGCAGCTCAAGAGCCTGGAAGACGCCCAGTCGGGTGACGGCGAAAAGGCAGCCATCGCCGAGGTGCGCGGTCACAAGGCCAAGTTCCTGGCCGCGCTCGAGAAGTTCCAGAAGATCCAGGCCGATGGCACGCCCGACGAGGCCCGTGAAAGCCTGATCACCGACCTGCGCCCCGCCCAGGCGGCCCTGCAGGAAGGCCTGAAGAAGCTGGTCGACATGCAGTTCGAAAGCGGCAAGGCCCTGGCCACGTCCGGTGTCGAACTGGCCCGCTTCTCCGTCTGGGTGACCATCATCCTGCTGGTCGTGGCCGTCGTCATCGGCATCGGTGGCGGCCTCGTCATCACCAGCTCCATCGTCGCCCCGGCCCGCAAGGCCCAACTGGCCGCCGAGGCCATCGCCGCCGGTGACCTGACGCAAGACATCCGCGTCGAAGGCCGTGACGAACTGAGCCAGATGCTGCAGGCCATGAAGGACATGCAGCAAGCCCTGTCGGGTGTCGTGCGCGACGTGTCCACGGCCGCCAGTGAAGTCGCCCAGAACTCCGGCTCCATCGCCGACAGCAACTCCAACCTGGCCGAGCGCACCACGCGCTCCGCCGCCAGCCTGCAGAACACCGCCGCGTCGGTGGAGGAGATCGCCTCCACGCTGAAGGGTGCCAGCGACCTGACCCGCCGCGCCGCCGGCATCGCCGTGACGGCCCGCCAGGCCGCCAGCAACGGTGGCGCCGTCGTCTCCAAGGTCGTCGAGACCATGGAAGAGATCAGTGCCAGCTCCAAGAAGATCGGCGACATCATCGGCGTCATCGACGGCATCGCCTTCCAGACCAACATCCTGGCGCTGAATGCCGCCGTGGAAGCCGCCCGTGCCGGCGAGCATGGCCGCGGCTTCGCCGTCGTGGCTGCCGAAGTGCGGGCGCTGGCTCAGCGCTCGGCCGGCGCCGCCAAGGAAATCAAGGTGCTGATCCAGGAATCGACCGTCAAGGTCGAGAACGGCACCACGCTGGTCAACAACGCCGGCGTCACCATCCGCAGCGTCGTCGACGAAGTCAACAACATGGGCCAGCTGATCGAGGAAATCTCGCATTCGGCCCAGGAGCAGGCCACGGGTGTCGGCGTCGTCAACGGCGCAATGAACGAACTCGACAAGGCCACGCAGCAGAACACCAGCCTGGTCGGCGACCTCAGCCGCTCGGCCGACGCGCTGCGCGACAGCTCGACCCGCCTGATCGAAGCCGTCGGCTTCTTCCGGGCCGCTTGAATCCCATCATCCATCGCCCGAGGCCCGCCATGTCATTCCTGCGTTCCGCCACCGTCCTCGCCGCCAGCCTGATGCTGGCCCTGGCCGCGCAAGCCGCGCCCAAGGTCGTCAAGAAAGTGCCGCCGGAGTTTCCGGCCGAAGCCTCCAAGAAGGGCATCTCGACCGGCTCCGTCAAGGCCAAGATGACCATCGAAGCCGACGGCAAGGTCAGCGAGGTCGAAATCGTCGAGGCCGAGCCCAAGCGCGTCTTCGACCGCGCCGTGAAGGCAGCCCTGATGGAGTGGAAGTTCGAGCCGGGCGAAAAAGGCACCCACGAAGTCAAGCTCGTCTTCAAGAACGAAGACTGAACAAGGACCGCGGCATGCAGGCCGCGGGCAGGAGTAGCGACCGAATCAGCGCTTCAGCGCGGGCACTTCGCTCGCCCGCTCCCCGGGCTTCAACCAGTGCATCCCGCCCAGCACCAGCATCACTGTGACGACGGCGCCCGTGACCAGCAAGGTCAGGCGCCGTTTCTTTTGGGCCTGGCGCGCGCGGATGCGCGTGCCGCCGGCAGATTCGCGCAAGGCCGGGGAGAGATGGCTGTGTGACAGGCGCCTGAGGTTCACCGCCTGCTTGCGGCCGTCACGCCCCGTCACAATTTCAAAGCTCAGCGGCTCGTCCGGCCGCGGACCTTCGCCATCGGTCGGAAATGCCGCAAGGCCGACAAACACTTCTTCCCCCCCGCCGACCGGTCGGATGGCGCCATAACCAGCATCCTGGTTCCACGCGCTCAGTACTCCTTGGAATCTCATACTTACCTCAACGACTACCCCCAGATCTTGGGGGATGGCGCGGGGCAGCCCGAAACCGGATGTAAGCCGCCGACAATCCGCCCTCCGTCGTATTTCCACCTCCCAGCGCATGCCCATCAACTGGTTCCCCGGCCATATGAACTCCACCCGTCAGGCGATCAAGGATCGCGTCAAGGCGGGGCTGGACGTGGTCATCGAACTGCTCGACGCACGCCTGCCGGGCTCCAGCAGCAACCCGCTGCTGGCCGCGCTGACGACGGGCCGGCCGTCGCTGAAGGTGCTCAACAAGCAGGACCTGGCCGACCCCGTCCAGACCGCCGCCTGGCTGGACTTCTACAACGCCCAGCCTCACACCCGCGCCATCGCGCTGGATGCGGGCGACAAGGCGCCGGCCCGTGCCCTCATCAAGGCCTGCCGCGAACTCGCCCCCTTGCGCGGCGACATGCACAAGCCCTTGCGCGTGCTGATCTGCGGCATTCCCAATGTCGGCAAGAGCACGCTGATCAACACCCTCGTCGGCAAGCGCGCCGCCAAGACGGGCGATGAACCGGGCATCACCAAGCTCGAGCAGAAGTTCGTGCTGGAAAACGGCTTCTACCTGTTCGACACGCCCGGCATGCTGTGGCCGCGCATCGCCATCGAGCAGAGCGGCTATCACCTGGCCGCCAGCGGCGCGATCGGTCGCAATGCCTTCGACGAGGAAGAGGTGGCGCTGGAGCTGATCGCCACGCTCAAGCGGCGCTACCCGGAGCGCCTGCAGGAGCGTTTCGGCCTGCAGGAACTGGGCACGGACGAAGCCGTGCTGGAAGCCATCGGCGTGAAACGCGGTGCCAAGATCCGTGGCGGCGCCGTGCAGATGCACAAGGCCGCCGAGGCGCTGCTGATGGACTTGCGCGGCGGCTCGCTCGGTTGCATCACGCTGGAGACGCCCGCGGAGATGGCCGCCTGGCGCCAGGCGGCGGCCGACGAAGAGGAGCGCAAGGCGGCCGCAGCGGAAGCCGCGCGCCTGGCCGACAAGGAACGCCGCAGCGGCAAGCGGAAGTCGTCCAGCGGTGACGGGGGCGCAAGCGCGTGATTCCCCGGCCTTGACCGGTCCGGCGACGCGCCTATGCTGGGTCGCATCAGAACGACCAGAGACATCATGAGCCGACTCTCCCTGCTCGACCTCGCCTTCTTCATCGCCGAGAGCGAGGCCAGTCCCAAGCATGTGGCGGGCCTGCACATCCACCAGATTCCCAAAGGGTTGAAAGGCGGCGGCGCCAACTTCGCCAAGCAGCTCTTCGAAGAGTTCCTGACCCACACCGACGTGCAGCCGCCGTTCGACCAGGTCATCAACTTCGTGTCGCCGACGCTGATGCCGAGCTGGAGCACGGCCGAGAGCGTCGACCTGGCGCAACACGTCTTCTTCCACAAGATGAAGGCCGGCGCCAATGACCGCAAGGCCCTCTATGCGCTGACGTCCGAGCTGCACGAGCCGGTGCTGGACCGCAGCCGGCCGCTGTGGGAAGTGCATGTCATCGCCGGCCTGTGGGACAAGCAGTTCGCCATCTACTACAAGATGCACCACGCCGTGGCCGACGGCATCACGATGACGCGCTGGGGTGTCGAGTCGCTGCGCACGACGCCCGACGACGACACGGTCACGCCGGTCTGGTCCTTCGATCACACGCGCAGCAGCGGCGGCAGAGGTGGTCTCAAGGGCAAGAAGCGGCTGGACCAGGCGGTCGCCGGCACGGTCTGGAAGCAGCTCACCGCCAACAGCAAGCGCGCCGTCGGCATCGGGCGCCTCACCGCCATGCTGGCGCTGGAAGCCATCAAGCTGACCAAGAACGCCATCGCCCTGCCCTTCATGGCCAGCGGCGGCACGCCCTTCACCGGCAACGCGACGCCCGGCCGCCAGTTCGCGACGGCTGCCGTGCCCATGGCCCGCATCGACGCCATCCGCAAGGTGTCGCGCGCCACGCTCAACCATGTCGCGCTGACCTGCCTGGACGGCGCCATGCACCGCTACCTCGCCGACGAGGGCGTCGAGCTGGACCGGCCCATCACCATCCAGATGCCGGTCAACCTGCGCCGCGAAGGCGAGAAGAGCGGTGGCAACAAGATCGGCATCATCCTGGTCGACCTGTCGCCACCCACCGACGACGCCTATGTGCGCCTGCGCAATGTCGGCTACTCGCTGCGCAATGTGCGCGCCATGATCGACGCCGTCGCGCCCGAGGCGGTCGAGACCTACACCATCCTGACCGGCCTGCTCGGCCAGATCGCCGGCATGCTCAAGCTGGCCGATGTCGTCACGCCCATGGGCAACACGCTGGTGTCCAACGTGCCAGGCCCGGCCGAACGCCTCTACCTGAAGGGCGCGCCGCTGCTGGAGATGCACCCCGTCTCGACGCTGCCAGCCACCCATTTGCTCAACATCACGCTGTTCAGCTATGCGGGCACGCTCTATGTCGGCCTGATCGCGACCGACGCGCTGCCCAACCTGGGCCGGCTGGCGACCTATGTCGAGGAGGAGGTCGCGACCCTGGAGAAGGCGGTCGGCATCTAGGCCGCAACGATGCGCCTCATCGACGCCGACGCGATCGCACCGACCGCCTGGAAGAACGGCGGCGGCAGCACGCGCACGCTGCTGGCACTGCCGGCTGAGGACGCCTGGCATCTGCGAGTTTCAATGGCCGACGTTGACCAGGACGGTCCGTTCTCGCCCTACCCCGGCGTCGAGCGCTGGCTGGCCCTCGTCGACGGCCCGGGGATGCAGCTCGAATTCACCCATCGGACCGTGACGCTGACGCCGCTCGACCCGCCGCTGCGGTTCGATGGCGCCACGGCGCCGTTCGGCCGCCTGCTGCAGGCGGCCACGCGCGACCTGAACCTGATGAACAAGGGTGGGCAGGCGGCGATGCACGCGGCGCGGCCTGGGCGCCCCTGGCGTGCGCGCCAGCAGTCCTGCGGCCTGTTTGCGCTGCAGGCCGGCCACTGGTCTTGTGCCGATGGCCGCAGCGCGGCCTTGGGCCGCCACACGCTGCTCTGGCTGGACGCCGCGCCGCAGGCCGAGATGACGTTCGACCAGCCGGGCCTGTGGCTGGAATTCAGTGCGCCAGAAATGTAGACAGCTCCCAACATGCCCTTGCCCCTCTTCCCCTCGACGTGGATGCGCGAAGAACACCGCCTGCTGCGGGACGGCGCCGCGCGCTTCTTCACTGAGCGCTGGGTGCCGCGTGCGGCCGGCTGGCGCTCGGCCGGCCTGATGGAGCGCGACACCTGGCGCGAGGCCGGCGCCCAGGGCCTGCTGTGTGCGGCCATGCCTGAGCAGTTCGGCGGCAGCGGCGGCGACTTCGGCCACGAGGCCGTCATCGTCATGGAGGCGGCGCGGGCCAATCTCGGCGGCTTTGGTGGCAGCGTGCACTCGGCCATCGTCGCGCCCTATCTGCTGCGCCATGGCAACGACGAACAGAAGGCGCGCTGGCTGCCGGCGCTGGCTACCGGCGAGCGCGTCGGTGCCATCGCGATGACGGAGCCGGGCACGGGCTCTGACCTGCAGGCCATCCGCACCCGCGCACGCCTGGAGGGCGGCCACTACGTCATCAGCGGCCAGAAGACCTTCATCACCAACGGCCAGAACGCCGACCTGATCGTCATCGTCTGCCGCACCGGTGACGCCCCGGGCGCCAAGGGCCTGTCGTTGATCGTGGCCGAGATCGACGCCGACACTCGTGGCCTGACGCGCCGGCGCCTGGACAAGATCGGCCTGCACGCCCAGGACACCAGTGAACTCTTCTTCGACGAACTGCGCGTGCCGGCCAGCCACCTGCTCGGCGAGCGCGAAGGCCTGGCCTTTGGCCAGCTGATGGGCGAACTGCCGCAGGAGCGCCTCGTCATCGCCGTGCAGGCCGTCGCGATGATGGAGAGGGCGCTGGACGACACCGTCGCCTACGCCAAGCAGCGCGAAGCCTTCGGCCAGCCGATCTGGAATTTCCAGAACACCCGCTTCGTGCTGGCCCAGGCCCAGAGCGATGTGCTGGCAGCCCGTGCGCTGGTGGACGCCGCCATCTCGGCCCATCTGAAAGGCGAGCTCGACGCCGCCCGGGCGGCGCTCGTCAAGGCCTGGTGCAGCGACCTGGCCTCCAAGCTCACCGACGCCTGCCTGCAGCTCTTCGGCGGCTATGGCTACATGCTGGAGAGCCCGATAGCCGAACTGTGGGCCGACGCGCGCGTGACGCGCATCTACGGCGGCACCAACGAGATCATGAAAGAGCTGGCTTCGCGGTCGATGTGAGGTCCAGCACCCGGCGCGGAAAGGCCCGCGCCAGCGCCGCATAGCCGGCGTCGTTGGGGTGCAGGTGGTCGCCGCTGTCGTAGGCCGGGCGCAGACGGTCGGGATGGGCGGGGTCGCGCAGCACGCGATCGAAGTCCAGCAGGCCGTCGAACTCCGACGCATGCGCGCGCAGCCATTCGTTCACCGCCACGCGCACCTTCTCCTTGGCCGGCGTGTGGTAACCCTTGGCCAGCGTGGTGCGGGCAAAAGGCGCCAGCGTGCTCGCGACGACACGCAGGCCCTGCTCGCGCATGCGCGCCGCCAGTTGCCGCTGGCCCTGTATCAGCGCGACCGCATTGGCCGCTTCGGCGGGGTCGGCCAGCGTGCCGGGCAGGCCCAGATCGTTGGTGCCGAGGTGGAGCAGCACGACGCGCGCGCCGCTGGCGCCGGCCGCTGCATCCACCGCGCGCGCCAGGCCGCTGGGACCGAAGGCGGCACCGGTCGGATTGCGTCGATCGCGCGGCGCGTCCCTCAACAGCCGGTTGCCGATCAGTCCCTCGTTGAGCACGCCCACGGCCCGTGCCTCGCGCCTGAACTGGCGCGCCAGCTGGTCGCCCAGGCGCTGGTCGGCGTCCTCGGTGCTGCCGTCGCCGTCGACCTGCGAATCGCCGAAAAGCAGCAGGGCCTGCGCCGCCGCCACCGGCTGCACGTCAAGCCCAGTCAGCAGCGGCCAGTTGCCCATGGCGATGCGTGGGCCGGGCGTTTCGCGGGTGCGCGCGTCGCCGGGCAGCAGATAGCTGGTCTGCTGGGCCAGCGTGTGCACGGTGCTCAGCTCGACGGCACCGGCGAAGTAGAGGTCCACGGCCAGAGCCTCGCCGGCCGCGAGGTCCATGTCCAGCGGGTCGCTCCAGACCTCGGCACCGGCCGCAAGGCGCACGCCCACCGCCCCGTTGAAGCGCAGGCCACGCCGGCTGTCCGGCCGCAACCGCCCCTCGCCCCGGTGCAGCGCCAGCTGTGCCGCAGCGACTTCCACCGGCTCGGTGCCGAAACGGTTGCTGAGCCGCACGCGCAGCGCCCGCCCCGCCAGCGTGGGGCGCAGGATGAGCCTGAGCGTCTGCTGCTGCAGCCGCAGCGGCTGGTCACCCATGACGGGCTGGGAGGCAGCACGCCAGCTCCCCACCCAAGCTCCCTCGGCCCTCGCGGGCAGCGCCCACAGCTGCAGGGCGACAAACAGAACCATCCAGAGCATGCGCATCGGCGTCTTCCTCCAAGCAGGACGCGCAGCGTAGGCGGTCGGCTGCAGCGCCGCATGGTCGATGTGACGAATCACAATCGGTGACGACGAAACCCGCTGGAGCCCGACATGTTCGACGCCTACCTCTACGACCACTGCCGTACGCCGCGCGGCAAAGGCAAGCCCGAGGGCTCGCTGCACGCGGCCACGCCGATCTGGCTGGTGCGCAGCGTGCTGCAGGCCCTGCAGCAGCGCAACCGGCTCGACACGGCCCTGGTGGACGACGTCATCCTCGGCTGCGTGACCCCTATCGCCGAGCAGGGCGGCGACATCGCCCGCATCGCCGTGCTGGATGCCGGCTGGGCGCAGTCGGTGGGGGGCGTCACGCAGTCGCGCTTCTGCGCCTCCGGTCTGGAAAGCGTCAACCTCGCCGCAGCCAAGGTCGCGAGCGGCTTCGAGCAATTGGTCGTCGCCGGCGGCGTGGAAAGCATGAGCCGCGTGCCCATGGGCAGCGACGGTGGCGCCTGGATGCTGGACGAGCGCGTCGTCGGCGCCGTCGGCTTCGTGCCCCAGGGCATCAGCGCCGACCTGATCGCGACGCTGGGGGGCTTCACGCGTGAGGAGCTTGACGCCTATGCGGCACGCTCCCACCAGCGCGCCGCCGCGGCTCGCGCGGCGGGCCACTTCCAGCGCGCACTCGTGCCGGTGCTGGACGAAGCCGGCGCGCTGCTGCTGGCCGAGGACGAAACCATCCGGCCGCAGACGAYGGCCGAAACCCTGGCCGCGCTGAACCCGTCCTTCATCAAGTTGGGCGCGAAGTTCGATGGCCTGGCCTTGAAGAAGTACCCACAGGCCGCAAACATCGAGCACCGCCACCATGCCGGCAATTCATCGGGCATCGTCGACGGCGCGGCCGTGGTGCTGGTGGGCTCGAGGGCCGGCGGCGACGCGGCGGGCTTGAGGCCGCGCGCCCGCATCCGCGCGGCCGCCGTCGTCGGCTCCGAGCCGACCATCATGCTGACCGGCACCACGCCGGCCTGCCAGAAGGCGCTGCGCCAGGCCGGCATGCAGGCCTCCGACATCGACCTGTGGGAAATCAACGAGGCCTTCGCCGCCGTGCCGATGAAGACGGCACGCGACCTCGGCCTGGACCTGGAGCGCGTCAACGTGAACGGCGGCGCGATTGCGCTGGGCCACCCGCTGGGCGCGACCGGTGCGATGCTGCTCGGCACGCTGCTCGACGAGCTGGAACGGCGCGATCTCCAGACCGGCGCCGTGACGCTGTGCGTCGGCGGCGGCATGGGGATCGCGACCGTCATCGAGCGGGTCTGAGGGTCTACTCCCCCTCGTGGCAGGCCTTCCCTGAGGGTTGTGGCCAGAAAGGGCGCAGGCTGTGTTGCAGGTGCTCGCTGGGTCGACGTTCAGCTGGCGGCCTGCAGCCGTGCCTGCGCCCCTCC